>CAYZMZ010000597.1:0-1505 GCA_964479655.1 uncultured Planctomycetaceae bacterium | reverse complement strand
GGAACACCTACGGCGTTGGGCGCAGATTTTGCGTGATGTTCTACCAAACGGAAACGCCTAACGGCGTTGGAGCGGGGCGGTATTCAAAGGCAACCCTTATAATTCTCCTTCGTGTTTTCCTGCTAATTTCGCAAATTTGGGCTACCGCCCTGATTTCTTATCCAAACAGGACGAAAGCCGGAAAAGTCCCGCAACAATAATGCCTGCGTAGATTGCGGGAAGCTGTAATAGCGATTCCATAAGGCGGGATGGTTACTAAGATAAAGTCAATTTTTTGAATTTTTTTGCTTTTTTACCCTTTTTTTATAAAAATTTTAATTTTTTTGTTGATTCTTTAACGATTTTATGTTATAATAACCGCAGGGCGTCGAAGAATAATTTATCATTTTTCATATTTATATCATGAGAATATCATTGAGTTCAAACAAGAATGGTTCCATTCCCATTCATTACGGGTTTATTTTCGCTGTACTTTTTTCAGGCTGGTGCGTTAGTTTATCGGCGTTGGCGGATGACTATACGGTTCCCGCTAATACGCGAGTTAATACAGGTAAAACGGATATTTCCGGTTATGACGATATTTACGTTACCAATAGCAATTCGCAACTGTATATCCCCAATCAGGCGTATCTGGGCACACACGCGAACTATTACATAAGCGGCAACGGCTGGTCTGAAGGCTCAGGCTCTTTGGGAGTTATTCGTTTTCAGGGCACGTCTATTACTTCGGGAACGATTCACCTTACAGGGGGTGCCTTAATTCGCGCCTACTATGGCACCGGCTCCATTTCCGGCGCTACCGTTGCCATTGGAGCAAACGCCTTGTCCATTGGGGGTACGAAAGGTCAAGATAACACAATTACCGTAGGAAGTGCTGCTATTACCGGAACGGGAACGCTGAATTTAATTGCCAGCGATACCTCAGGCGTAGGGCACATGAATTTTACGGCTGCTAATTTATCTGGTTTTTCAGGCACGATTAATATTGACGGCGTCCGCATGCTAGTTAACGATCTGACGGATTTGGGATCTACATCTGGAGTTACGGTAAACGTAAAAAATACGGGGCAGTTGTTTATAACCGGAACGACAGGAAATGCTGATACCGCCGCCACAACGAAAATCAATCTTATCGGTCAAGGCTGGAACGAAGGAAGTCGATTAGGTGCCCTTCGCTTGGACGGAACGTTGTATGCTACGGTCAAGTTAGATGCCGATGCTAAAATTATGTCCCGGAGTACTGCGGGTACTCTTAATGGCACTTTGGATACAAACGGTCATGCACTGACCTTGGACACCTATTCCGGTTGCAATTTAACGATAAACGCTCCTATTTCTGGTTCGGGAGAAATTACTAAAACTGGAGTCAATTCAGTCTTTCTTGCAGGCGACAATTCCAATTTCACAGGTACGTATACCGCGAATCAAAGCGATACGTTTTTCATGTCCGCATCCTCCGGCAGTGCTTCTGCCAAGTGGGTAGACAATACTACTTTAGCAATGAC
>CAYZMZ010000596.1:545-1524 GCA_964479655.1 uncultured Planctomycetaceae bacterium | reverse complement strand
CTATAGAATTAGGAACTGATATATCTGTAGAAAACGAAATAAATCACGCATCCGGCATTGTTTTCTTTCGTCTTCGGGAAAATTCCGTTGAAAAAAACGCACTCTTACAGAAAAAATTCGTAGAAAATGGAGTAGAATTAACGTGCCGGAGTGGCGGATTTAGAGTTTCCATTCACGGCTTTAACAACAAGGCGGATATAGATATTCTGCTTAACATATTAACCTCAAGTTTATGAATCGACCAACCTATCCTACCGTTCCAGTGCAAATGAACTGGAAATGGACCCTTTTTGTAGTCGTTTTAACGCTGGTTGAACTATACGTTTTATCGCTTTTTTACAACGTTTTTGGCTTTGGAGAAACGGTATTGCTTATTCTTGCTTCTCCGGTGGCTGGATTTATTCTTATGCGTCTGGAGGGAGCACGGTGTTGGGCTAAAATTGTCGCTACCGCCTCTTCCGGAGGTTCTACACTAAACGAAATGAAAAACGGAGTTTTAATCTTATTGGCGGGTATTTTGATGATATTTCCTGGAATAATTACGGATATTATCGGATTATTGCTGTTTTTACCCCCGATTCGTTTTATCGTGCGGGTTTTGTTTTTGCGCAATTTAACTTTTGAAATTCCCCGTGGTATGGGCAGTCAATTCCAATTTTATCAATTCGGTAATTTTTCAGACGTGTCAGGTCAGCAGAAAAGTAGTTCGTCCCCGTTTCAAGATGCGTATGATCAAGATGAATACGATAATTCCGCCCCTGTCCAATCGGATAATTCAAATGAAGTCCATATTATAGACGTTCAACCTTCAAGTCCGAAATCCGAAAAAAATCCTTCCGATTCGGCTTGATTTTTTTATCGAAAACGGATATACTATACAATAATTAGATTTTTTATTATTTAACCAAAGGCCTATTATGAATAAACCTTCCCGAGTTTCCTTGTTACTGTCGCTGTTTGCGATGGTAATCGCATTTGA
>CAYZMZ010000596.1:0-535 GCA_964479655.1 uncultured Planctomycetaceae bacterium | reverse complement strand
GTTCCTTTCTGTCCGAGTAAGCTATGCTGAAGACGGACTTCGTGAGCCGTCCAGTACCGATCGTCAAATAGTTCGTATGATAGACCTGCTGATGCCGCGAGAACATTTATCTCAACGCAAAATCGACGCAGAAATTTCCCAGCGATGGCTGAGCAATTTTTTTAAGCTGCTGGATTATCAAAAGGCGTATTTCCTTCAATCTGATATTGAAGTGTTTACCAGTCAACAAAAATTCATGGGCCCATGGCTGGACAAGGGCGATATCCGCTTTGCGTACATCATTTTTAATGTATATCTAAAGCGGGTTGATGAACGTATGAAACAGGTGGACTTTTTGCTTAAACAGCCCATTGATTTTACGGTGGATGAATCCTTGTGCGCAGACCGCGATAAATTGAATTATCCTAAAAATGAAGAGGAAGCGTTGGAAAGATGGCGTAAACGCGTTAAGTACGATATGCTTATTTTGAAAGTGGATGATACCGTGGGTCAGGAAGCGATTGACAAACTTTCACGTCGTTATAAAAGCTTTCAG
>CAYZMZ010000595.1:0-1531 GCA_964479655.1 uncultured Planctomycetaceae bacterium | reverse complement strand
CCGCCGCCTAGCGGCGCGGGTTGATAAGTGCAGTGGATATATATTCAGCCCCGGACTAAAGTCCGAGGTTATGGAGAAGGCATTCCTCTCCATAACCCGCCGCTTCAGTGGCGGGAACGGAGGGAGGTGAAGCGTGTCGTTCTACCGTTCGTTGCTCCCTCTGGGAGCGGTTCGGTTCGTTGTTTTTTCGTCATTCTACTGTACGGGAACACCTACGGTGTTGGACGTTTACAAACGGAAATACTCAAATTCTTTAGATATTCCTATAAACACAATATAATCTGTAATAAGTAAAAAATAGGAGAATTTTAATATTTTAACTATTTTATCAAATATTTTATCTAAATTATCGTTTCTTGATTAAAATACATGTAGAAGACTTGTATATTGTGTTTTATTTGGTTCTAGGGTTTAGAAAGAAGGCGAAATTATGCAACGAATAATTGATTTTTCCGATTCTGTAACCAATCTTCATGTTAAAAACAGTCAGCTGGTAATTAGTGTGGAGGACGGGCGAGAAGCGTCAACGCCCCTTTGCGAAATCGCAGCCGTCATTTTTTCGGGGTGGCGGCTTGTGCTGACCAAGTCGGTTTTGGAAGAATTATCTCGCTGCGGAGCGATGGTAGTTGTATGCGACGAAAAAAAATTGCCTGTCGGGATGATGGCTCCTTTATGCGGACATCATTTACAATCTCGCTGTATGCGTGAACAGGCAGCCGCGTCGGTTCCCTTGCAAAAGAAATTATGGCAGCAGGTTGTCTGCGCTAAAATCCGTTCGCAGTCGCAAGTTCTTTTTGAAACGTACCAAACCGACTACGCTTTGGGCTTGCTTGAAAAGCAGGTAAAATCAGGTGATTTGACTAATATCGAGGCGCGTGCGGCCCGAAAATACTGGTCAAAATTATTTGGAGACTTGAAATTCAGCCGCAATCCAGAAAACGGAGATAATATAAACAGCGCGTTGAATTACGGGTACGCTGTTTTAAGAAGTTTGATTGCCCGGGCGGTTGTTTCATCGGGATTAAATCCCTCGCTGGGATTATTCCATCATAATAAATACGATCCTTTTTGTCTGGCCGATGATTTGATGGAACCGTTTCGCCCTGTTATTGATAAAGCGATTTTGGATTTACAAAATCAGGATCTACTGAAAGAAGGATTGACCGTTCCGGTAAAAAGAGCGTTAATAGAACGAATTTTAGGACGGTATAGGGTAGAAGGGCGGCAGGAAACGATTTTTGAGGCGGCTGTCCGAGCGGCTGCGTCTTTAACCGCCGCTTTTGCCGGTCGGGAATCGAATCTTTGTTTACCAACGCGGCTTCCGACCTGAGCTGGGGTCGGAAAGCGGGGCTACCGCCTGTTGCCGAAAAATAGCTGGCGTTGCTTGGGAAGCGGTAAATACGTTTCCCGACAGAACAACGGGGCAGGGGCTTTATACTATGATTACTTGATTTTTTCTCTTGACGTCGTTTTGAGTTCGCCCGAACAGAATAAAACAACCCTTTGTTTTATTGATTGGGGCGAAATGAAA
>CAYZMZ010000594.1:0-1541 GCA_964479655.1 uncultured Planctomycetaceae bacterium | reverse complement strand
GAACTTAAAGTTGAAGATAAAATTACCGGCGTTGGTCAGGGTGAATCCGGTCAGCTGGAAGATGTTGTCGATATGAAATTGGACGACGTTGTTAAAAAAGTTCGCGGAAAAGCCAATACCGTGGTTAGATTGCAGGTTCTTCCAGCAGACGGCGGGAAGTCAAAGGTGGTTAATATTGTCCGTGCTAAAATCGAGTTAAAAGATTCCGAAGCCAAGGGCGAAATCTTTGAAGCGGGTAGTAAACCGGATGGAAAACCGTATAAAATCGGAATTATCGATCTGCCTAGTTTTTATGTTGATATGTCTTCTTTTCGCAGCGGACATGCTGATTATAAAAGCACAACAAAAGATATGAAACGGATTCTTGATGAATTTAACGAAAAAGGCGTTGACGCCTGTATCGTAGACCTGCGAGCTAACGGCGGCGGTTCTTTGCCGGAATCAATTACGGCTACCGGGTTGTTTATCGAAACCGGACCGGTGGTTCAGGTTCGCGGTGCTGGAGATAACGTTTCCGACTATAAAGATTCCGATTCCAGTATAACGTGGAATAAACCGTTGGTTGTTTTAATCAGTAAGTTTTCTGCCTCGGCCAGCGAGATTTTTGCGGGAGCCATTCAAGATTATAATCGAGGAATTATCATCGGAGATCGTTCGACACATGGAAAAGGCACGGTTCAGAGTTTAATGCCTTTAGGTGAAACACTGTTCAGATTTTCCAATGCGCCTAAAATGGGGGCGTTAAAAGTAACTATGCAGCAGTTCTATCGTCCAAACGGCGATTCAACCCAAAATCGCGGCGTTCTTTCCGATGTTGAGTTGCCGTCAATTACCTCCCACATGGATGTTAGCGAGTCAGACCTGGATTACGCCCTGCCGTTTGCTCAGGTTCCTGCCAAAGAACATAAGGATTTTTCTTATGTTAATAAAAGCATTGTAAATTACCTCAAAACAGCGTCTTCGACCCGATGCGCTCAAACGGAAGATTTCCAGAAAATTCAACGTCAGGTAGTATGCTATCTCAAAAACAAGGATAAGTCCAATATTACCTTAAACGAAAAGAAGTTTTTTGAAGAACGTGCCGAGCTGATTCCTGAAAAGGAAGAGAAAAAACAGCTTGAAGATACTTTTATGGGCGAGGGAAATGAAATTAAAGAAACCCCGTATTTGCGTGAAGCTCTCAACGTAGCAGCCGATTATACGCGGATTCTTCAGGTTGGATTGGACAACATGCCTGATCCGCTGGCTATCAAAGTTGAGCCGAAAAAAGAGGCGAATACCGCTCAGGCGTCTGCTACAATCGAGAAAAAATCCTCTCTTGCGTTGTAGTCGGTTTTCCGTGCGAGATGTTTCCCGTCAGCAGTATTTTTCGCACGGAATGTTTTTCGTGTGGAATATTCAGCAAGACGGCGTTTTTACGGAGAAATCCCCCAAGTGGTCATAGTATAACTTTACGATAATAAAATCGTGAGCTATACTATGACACGTGAATTTTCCTCGATACCGTTTTGATTTCGTCCTGTGAATTGTACTAACCTTTG
>CAYZMZ010000593.1:0-1568 GCA_964479655.1 uncultured Planctomycetaceae bacterium | reverse complement strand
TTAATCGCATGCAAGATTCCGTTGTCTTGGAATCGTACTTTTATCAAGCGTTGGATTCCAGTTCGATGGAAGAATTTGAACAATCGTTGCCTGGAAAGCAATTGTAATTGTCGTTCTTTTTTTGATATGCCTATAAACAGATGATTTTACATGAAAATCGATTTTACAGACAAATGTTCAGTTAGTATACTGATTCCACTTGACTTTTTCCGGTTTGCATAACAAAAATCAGTCGTTTCATTTCGCCTCAATCGGTAAAATAAGGGATTATTTGATTCTGGAAGCGCAATCAAAACGACGTCAAGAAGAAAAAATCGCGTAGTCATAGTATAAAATACGAAAACGCTATTAAATAATTGGACTATCATGGCAAAAAAAGAAAAATACCCAGAAACGCTAGCACTGCGATGCATAAAGCAGCACGACATTGATCACGAAATATTTGAGTATAAATATCAGCCGCAGGGCGGAACACGGGTTAGCTCTCAAGAACTAGGAATTGACGAACATATTTGTATCAAAACGATTATCATGGAAACCGATAGTAAAGTTCCCTTTATCGTATTGATGCACGGAGATCGGGAAATATCGACCAAAAACATGGCTCGATTTCTCTCCGTTAAATCGGTTAAACCATGCCTGCCGGCAACGGCGGATAAACACTCGGGATTTCAGGTCGGCGGGACCAGTCCGTTTGGAACACGGGAAAAAATGCCGGTCTACGTCGAGGCGTCGATTTTGGAATTGCCGGAAATCTATATCAACGCGGGGCATCGCGGACTGCTGGTTAAAATCAATCCAAGAGATATTGCCAAAGCCTTGAATATTACCCCCGTCAACGTTGCCGTAGAGGGATAAAATTCGCTATTTTCCTCTATTATCTATTTTCAATTTTCCGTTAATATTATACAGAGAATTTTCTTACGCGAGCTAAAAAAAAGTCCAGTTACAGATAATTTATGAGGGAAGACTTTGGGAGATGCAAGATTCTCACCATACTACTCCCCTTCCCTCAAAATTTTCTTGGGAAGGAGAGATAATTTTTATCTGACACGATTGCTTTAATACGGGACAAATTTCAGCAGTAAACGTTTTCTGAAATCTGTCCCGCCCTGACATCGACGATTCTCACGCTGACCGATAATTCAGGCGGCGTACCCGCCGATCTTAGTGTTTCCGGCGCAGCCAGAATAATCCCGCCACACACATACTCAGTAAAATCCAAGACGATGGTTCTGGAACAGCAGCTTCGTTTACCTGTACCCAATACTTATTTCCACCATCCACGCCATACAACCAGTAATAGGAACCACCCGCTTGCGAAAAATCGAAGATAGAGGATAATTCACTCAAATTCAAATTGTCAGCTACCAGGAAATTCACTTTTGTTCCAATAAGATCGAGGAAATCTTCGGTTATGAATGCGATGGACGAATCAGGATCAAACGTAAAAGTCCCGGCAACGGTAATTGGAGCCGTATTGGGGTCTTCAAGCCATTTATCCAAATTAACTTCCAACGTACCGCCTATAATATCCATATTCGCAACACTTCCAGAACCGATCACGG
>CAYZMZ010000592.1:0-1569 GCA_964479655.1 uncultured Planctomycetaceae bacterium | reverse complement strand
AATGAAGTGCGTGCTTCCATCGCAAAAGGCAACATGAACGCCGCCGGAGTGCATGGAGCGGGGTGCCATTTGGGTAACGTCGTCTCCAGAGGCGCACGGCATTTTCATTTTAACCAAGGTTTCAATGGGGTACTTGCCTAACAGCGTGCTGTCGCATTTTTTAAATTTATCTGCGTCTTTGTTGACCGAATTGGGACCGTTAGCTTCGCTGCCCCAGCCATGTCGAGCGCATACGGAGGCGGGACCAATCGCCCACGTTCCTCTGACATCGGATTCTACCACGCCGGCACGCAATTCCAAAAGGAGAATCGTGTTACTGGCGCCATCGATAATATCGGCTATAGTGCAGGAACGCATGGCTCCCATAACGCCTTTATAAAATCGGTCTTGCCAAATTTTTGACTGATAGCTTTCCGTCAGTTTGGCTAACCCGGCGTTGGCACCGTAGTTGGTTCGCCCCCAATTATTTTGGGAAGAGAGCGTAAATTGTGTTTCGTTGTACGCATCGGAGGGGCATAAGAGCGATTTTATTTGGACTGAATGACCAACGCTGTCTGAATAAGTTCCCTTGGAATTTAAGGTGAGCGATTTATCTTCCAAACCGATGATTTTATATGTTCCATCGCTTTGAAGAGTATACATTTTGCTGTGGATTTGGTCGGCTAAAACGCCGTTATCCAGCATGGGAAGGATGGAAATAATCCAGTTTTCGCGCAGTCCGGAACTGGTTGAGGCGGTCTTGGCGGCGGATTCAGTGCCTGAATCATTTTGATAATTTATCGCGCAGGGAAAGCTCCTGTTATTGCTTTCGTATGTATTACAGGCCAATGCCAGTTGCTTGATGTTGTTTTGACAGGTTAGTCTGCGAGCGGATTCTCGCGCTGATTGAACTGCCGGTAAAAGCAGACCAACTAAAGTTCCGATGATCGCAATAACGACCAATAATTCTACCAAGGTAAAACCCTGACGACGATTTATAGTTTTCATGATGGTTTGGTGTGGACAAGGGGTTGCAATGCCGGTAATACTCAAATTTTTTATTTGTGTGGACTTTTGACCACTCGCTTTGTGTTTCGCGCTCGGTTCTTCCCCATGCTTTTTGCTAAAGAGGGGAGAACGTTCCCGTGCCTGTCGGCATGGATTACTTAAAAATTTAAGTATTACAAGTATAAAAACAAAAACCTTACTCCTTTATTATAAATAACTCAGCGGAGAAAATAAAGGGGGGTAAGGCAATTTTATTGAAAAAAAGGGAATTTTTTATTTTATATTGTTACAACTTGATTATTTCTGTCGGTGTTGCTTGAATTTTGCCCCGAAAATTGAGCTCGTGTTCTCGGCATGGATTCAATCAAAGGACTGAAATTGTTGAGAACAAGTCGGAAAATTATGTGGAATCAGCATAAATATGGCTAGCCCCCTTTTGCAGAATCGTATTTCGCATTATAATAGCAGTCAGGAAAATAGTAGATTGCCCTACGATAATTCGACGATTGTATGGGCGATTTATACGATGACTATGTGATTTTTTCTTCTTGACGTCGTTTTGATTTCGCCTCCAGAATCAAA
>CAYZMZ010000591.1:0-1586 GCA_964479655.1 uncultured Planctomycetaceae bacterium | reverse complement strand
GACCGCATTTTGAATCAGTTTGGCGTATTGAATCATAATCGCTTTTTCGTTGGCTGGAAGAATCAAGCCCAAATTCCGGCTTTTTTCCACTTTTCCGCCTCCTAAAACCAGACCTTTCATTTGAGAACGGTCGTTTTCGGGGGCATCTTTCTTCTTCGGAGGCGTCATAATCGCGCCGGTTGCCGATGCCATTAAATCGCCGGACTTAAATGAATCGTCCAAATACGCCATTTCACGCAATTCGGTTTCCATCAGCCAACCGCCGCGCAGACTGGTGGTTTCAGAACCTTGAGGTGCCTGAACTTCGATATCGACCTGCTGTCCCTTTTGTGCTCCCGGAGGAATTACCGCCCGAACCAGTACCAAAGACGTATTTTTCGAGGCAATAAAGGGCGTCGGATCGGAAATCCCGCGCTTTTTCAAGTCGCGAAAAAGCATCTGACGAAATTTCGTCAACGGCGGATCTGAACCGGTTGAATCCAGACCGTTACAAATGGCAATTCCTTCTACCCGAAGAGAAGTAAGTCCAAAAGGACGCGCAATATCGCCGACTAAACGGGGCTTTTCCGGAGTTCCGTACCCGAATTTTTCTTCCGGACTTTGAGAACGAACATTTTGTCCCGGCCATAAGCTGCAGCCTACGGTTATCGTCAAGATTACCAGAATTAACAGTAAGGAAATGCGTTTCATATTTTTAATAGGGGGTTTTATGCGATGATTACTTGATTTCTTGCCTTAACCACATCGGTGCTGTTGCGGAATTATAAACTGTCTTACCGATTAAGGCGAAATGAAACGGCTGGTTTACGAAACGATAAACCGGGAAATTTCAAGTGGGATCCGTATAATATCCCGAAAAACTCAAGTAGAATTTATCAATAATAAGGGACAATAATATATATTCCGCTTTTTGTCAAGACGAGTTTTGTTCCTATTAGGTAATTTGTAACGACCTGCAAAATTATTTTAACCGGAATAATATGATTATTCCGAATATTCATACTATCATGAACTACAAAATTTTTAATACTGCCGATAAAGTCTATCCCTGTATTGCAGCCGTTGTTTGTATGGTTATCCTACTGATACCCCAGACAAGTTGGGCACAAAGACAATATAGACAATCTGCAACAAATAGTCAAAAAAACGAAGCCGGGAAAAAAACACAGCTTCGTATTGACCCGCCGTTGGAAAAAGCAACGGGAAATATGACGGTTCGTCAGAATGCGATTTCTGCTATCACGCAAATGAAAATGACCTCCGAGAACGCCGCACGGGTCGGAGCGGTACTGCAAAATATCAGCGTATATCGTCGGCTTCCGCTGTATAAAATATCCTGCGATGGCGAAATGATTCAGTTTTTAGTAAACAATCCCGATGTGGTGGTCAACGTGTGGGATAAAATGGGAATTAGTCAAATTTCCGTCCGTCAATCGGGAGCTGGAATGTTTAACGTCGCCGACGTCGCGGGGACGCAAGGAATCATGCTCAACGTTTGGAGCAGCGAAAACGGCGTTTTATACTACATGGAAGGCGGGTATAGAGGGAACTTGCTCGCTCGCCATGTTAGAGGAAAAGCCCTTATT
>CAYZMZ010000590.1:0-1588 GCA_964479655.1 uncultured Planctomycetaceae bacterium | reverse complement strand
ATATTACAGATGAAGTATATTATATTTCCGGTAATTGCGGTTGTTGCGTTGCTGTCTGGTTGCCGTTACGGTTGCACCCCGTATGATAACTGCGGGCCGGTTTTTGCCAATCCGCAAAACTGCAATCCGAACTATCGTTCCGGCTCGGTTTTTAACAACGTTCAGCAGCCCCAGATGGTTGAAGGACAGCTTGCCAATCCGTCCGAGGCAACCGGTCCGGCAACCGGTCAGCCGACAGCGATTCCCTCTGCGGTTCCTTCAACTGTCCCCGCTCCTACGGCCACGCCCGCCCCTACGACAATTCCGGGGAACGGCGAAATGGACATGAACAATATTCAACTGGAAGAAATTCCTGTCAGTGCTGGAATCAATACCCTGCCCGCTCCGAATAGCAACGCGCAGAGAATCAATACCGCCCGACGATAAAACTCGGAACGATAAAACTCCGAGAAGTATCGAATCCCCACCTCAGGCGAAAATATCCCAATAGTATCCCGTCCATCAATCCCGGGACGAAAAATCCCGGGGCGAAAAGTCAAACGGCGTCGAGGGGAATATTCAAGTAGTCATAGTATAAATCACGCCGTTGTTGTAAATTCGCGGCAAAGCGATTATTCTTCGCCTGGTAAATCGGCGCTGTTGTAGGTAAACAGACTGCAAAAGGTTTCCGGATTTATCGTTTGAGCAAGAAAATGAACGGAACCATCTGCATAAACAAAATTACATCCGTTATGATGAAAACTGTATAACTCGTTGTAGTTTTCACAGTTTATCAATTCGTTGCCTCTGCATAAGGTATGCGAGTAGAAAAAGGCGTCCATGTTTGCCCATTCCGCGCCGGTTATTTTGGCTCCCGACTGCAGTACTCCCAATTTGAATCCGTACGGACGCCCCGCATCTTCAAAATAAAGCATGGTTTGGGATAACCCGTCTGTAACCTCTACCGCCCGAACAGAAGAGGTATCTTTTTTGAGCATCCCTTGCCAATTGATTCTTTCGGAAACCAATCCCTGATTTATTAAAGATTTGTATACTGCCGGGGCAATATACACGTTTGCGGTATAATCGGATCCGTAATCGTCATACTGAGCGGTTGACGGACATCGAAACGTGGGAATATTGACCTTGTACGCCGTTTTGTTTACGCCTTTATTCCAGTCCAGCGAAAAATCAAAACGATCATAAACATTTTGCTGTTCCATAAACGGCAAAATCAGGGTGAGCAAATTATGCTTGGGCTGTTTAATATGCGAAGGCGGATAGCGTTTGAAGCATACCTCGTAAGAGGTCATCGCCAGCCCAATCTGCTTGAAGTTATTGGAACACTGCAGACGTCGAGCCGCCTCCCGCGTTGACTGTACCGCAGGAAGCAGCAAACCAAGCAGCGTGCCGATTATCGCGATAACGACCAGTAATTCAACCAGCGTAAAAGCCGGAAAATAAGACCGTCCTGATAATATCGACACGTGCACTTCATCGCACAATGAACACCCGTTTCGTTCTTTCGTCCGCATTTTCCCGCAGAAACTCTTTTCCCCAACTCGCGGAGCGGGAAACTTTCTGCCTGAAAAACGAGGGATGAATGAAA
>CAYZMZ010000589.1:0-1605 GCA_964479655.1 uncultured Planctomycetaceae bacterium | reverse complement strand
CGTAAACAAGTTTACATTAAATATTGTTTTCTTAAACGCTCTCTCGACCAGTACTTATTGGTACTGGTCGAGAGCCGGTTATCGCAAAATTACTCAATTAAATTAAATCGTGCAATTTTGCGAACTTCAATTCCGCAAAGCGGTAATTACTTAACAATCATTAAAAATCCTCTGCCTCCGTCTACGGAAAGGTTGAATTTCAACTTTCCAGACTGCTTTTCGCCTTGAATTGTAGCCGACTTTTGGAAGTTGGTAATTTCCGGTATGTCAATAGAACCGGAGAATTTATCCGCGTTTGAAATTGTAATCTCCGCGTCTTGCTTCTGCTGAGAGAAGTTGGCAACGGCCAGAATAATTCGGTCTTTGAACACGTAGGAAGTAACTTTTACGCTGTCGTTTGAGGAAGCAGCAGGGTTGGCGGCGTCCCAAAATCCGATAAATTCCCCGTTGGGTAAATCGGACGCGTCGAAGAACTTCCATAGATGAATCATGTTCCCAGAATAGCCGTGGCGCTGCGTCATCGCGAAGCACATTCCACGCCAGGGATTTCCGCCGCTTTGGAGCATTTGACTCATTAAACCGTAGGGAATGCCGGACATTTCAGCAATCCAGTATTCTGGCGGCGTATTGTAATTGAAGGCTTCGCCGTACCATAGACTGTCGATATACGGATAAATTTCGCTATAGCACAAAGCACTGGAAATCCGTCCCGCAATATCCTGAAAATGGCTCCAGGAATGATTATCAATTCGCCGCCCGGTATTGCCATCGGCGTCGAGAATACGGCGGGCACGCTGCATTGAAATTCTGTCCAGTGCAGTATCGTCCACGTAAATTCCGTCTATTCCAACGTCCTTAACCAGGTAATCCAAACCAGCCAGGAAGAAATTATTCCAACGGGAATCCGGCGTTGTAATAATCGCCAAATCCAGACGGGAGGGGAACTCGCGGAATCGGCAGTTTTCATGCCAGGCGGGAATTATATCGTCTCCGACATGCTCGACCAGCCACGGGTGCGCCCCGTTTCTATTGGTTACCGGCCAGCCGACACCGCGTTTAATCGGCATAAATATTTCTGTTCCCAAACTGCGTAACGCGAAAAATTCCGGCAGATTCTGGGTCAGTTCCCGAGTCGTATAATATACTTTCATGCGCATATCACGCTCATGCGCGGAGTTGACCGCACGCCGGAGCAATCCAATCGAATCGTCGTTAAACGGATAGTTGATATACGGATTTTGAACTTTATTTTGATGTAAAATAATACAGTTTCCGCCCTCTTTTTTGACGCCTTCTATACCCGCTTCAGGCGGATTACCGACTCCGTTATGATAGTAGCGGTCGTTGAGATGACGGGCAAGATTAATCGGCTTGAAAGGAGTCAGGAAAATATCCAAACGGAAATCCTTCGCCTTTTCAGAAAGCGTAGTTTGACCTGCGTAAAGCGAAAATTTCGCCTGATTATCAGCTTGAGCGATTTCAACGCCGCCGCTTCCCCACGAATTTGGATGAACCAACGGACGGTATTTATAGTAACAATTGATCAGCGGACGAACGTAAGAATCGTCTTTCATACGAATCTGCATGCCCTGATTGACCGTTCCA
>CAYZMZ010000588.1:0-1610 GCA_964479655.1 uncultured Planctomycetaceae bacterium | reverse complement strand
ATGCGATATAACCAAGCTATGGAATTTACTTGGCGTTGAGTTTACCGGAGACGGCTGTCTGGCGCAGTCGTATAATCCGATTCCAATGTTTACGGATATGCCGCCCGAGTTTATTTTCATCGATAAGGGAGCCGGCGAGCCGAAACCGTTTAATTCTGATTCTCCTGCAACCAGTTTACTTCAACGCGTTTTACTTCCCGCTCCGGGAGCGATTACGCTGATAAACGATGTTAAAACGCAGGCAAAAGAAACCGCTCGAAATTTGGAGCAGTCGTTTTTAATGCGAACCGGTCCCAAAGCGGGTATTATTCCAGGTGAACGGCTGTTTTTGGTAAACAGACTGGGAACCAGAGCGGGAATTAATGTTCAGGCAAAGCCCGATCCGTCTACCGGAGATTTAATTACCGCCGCCTGGATACGAGGGAAAAACTGGAAACGTCCCGCTTCTGTCGGTCAAGATAATCAGAAAAAGTCGGACAAAACAGAAGAATCGGTATCTTCAGACGATAATATCAACGTTGTTTTAACGGCTGACGTGGACTTGCTTCACGATGCGTTTTTCCAATTGAGAAATCAGGTTCTGGAAGATGATTTTCGGTTTGATAACGTCGCGTACGTGCTCAATGTAATTGATTTGATGGCGGGGGAAGATTCCTTCTGTCGGATTCGTTCGATTCGACCGCAGCATAGAACCCTGACCCGTATTACCAATCTGACCAAGGTCGCTCGAGAAAAGAAGGACAAGGCCTCGTCAGCGTTGGAAAAAGAGTATCAGCAAAAAATCGCCGACGAAAAAATTCGTATCGAAAACGAAACCAAAAAACTCAATAAACAAATTCAGGAGCAGGGTTTAGATATGAACGAAATTCGTCAGCGGGTTGAACTGCTCCGCAACGACATGAACAAACGTATGGAATCGCAGCAGCAGCAATTCAGCCGCGATAAACAGCGGAAAATTCAGCGTCTGGAAACCGAATTGAGAACGGAAATAAATCGCGCTCAAGATCGGTGCAAGATGCTGGCCGTTGTTCTTCCTCCGATTCTTCCGCTTATACTGGCGGTTATCGTTTTTATTTATCGCCGTTGCGCCGAGTACGAGGGCGTTAATAAACGCCGTACCCGAAATTCAAGGTAAAATCGGTTTCGGATTTTTTCAATGCGTTTTCACAATTTAAATATATGTACATATAATAACTATAATGAACCAATTAAAAACAACATCGATATTTGTGATTCTGGCGATTATAGCCGTCTTCTGGGGCTGGTACGATAATCGCCCGTTAAAAAGCAATTCCAACGTTGGTCAAATTGCAGGAACGGCGTTATTCCCCGATTTTACGGACCCGAACAAGGCTGCGTCGCTGGAAATTGTGAAGTATAATTCCGAAACCTCGGAAAAATCCGCCTTTCAGGTTAAGCAGGTAAATAATAGATGGTGTATTCCCTCACATGAAAATTATCCCACCGATGCGCAAGATCAGCTTATAGAAGCGGCCAGTTCCGTTTTAGGGCTGGAAATACTCAATCAGGTTAGTACAGACAGCGGGGATCAATCGTTGTACGGGGTAATCGACCCGGACAATAAAGAACTTCCGCCCGGTTCCAAGGGC
>CAYZMZ010000587.1:1109-1613 GCA_964479655.1 uncultured Planctomycetaceae bacterium | reverse complement strand
AGTTGTATTATACCATAAATTAGGAGAAATTCAGAAAATTTTTGTTTTTTTCTCAAATTTTCTAAAAAATGCTTGACAAATTCGCAATCGTGTGTTATACTATAGACAGTATAATCAATCCCGCATTTTTTTCTTTTCGTAACAAAATGAAACATTTGCGGGCTCTTGCGGGTTTGTCCCATCCGGGACGAACCCGCAATCCTTTTCTTGGTATAATTTCTACATGTATACTGACTCCAGTTGACTTTTTCCGGTTTGAATAACAGCCCCAGTCGTTTCATTTCGCCCTGATCAATAAAACAAAAGGTTGTTTTATTCTGTTCAGGAGAAATCAAAACGACGTCAAGAGAAAAATTCCAGTAGTCAGAGTATAAAATCTCAATACCGCGCAGTTTAACCCTTTTGAAGTAATTTTGGAATATCAGGACGCTCGATTACCGCAAATTCAAATAAGATAAACGTTAATTTTTAGTTTACAGTTTTAAGATTACCCCCAATACGTTT
>CAYZMZ010000587.1:0-1099 GCA_964479655.1 uncultured Planctomycetaceae bacterium | reverse complement strand
AAAAAAGCTGAAAAAATTCTGAAAAATTCGGTTTATATTCGCGTTTCTGGGTAACAAGTACTTGCCAAATTCGTTCTAATCTTGTATAATATAGTAAGTGTGTCCGATCCGTTTACAGCGGCTTGCTTTTATCAACGGCAAAACAAGTTCTGTGGAATCGGACGGAGTATTTCCCCCGTTTGCCTTTATCAGGAGATCAAATTATGAAACGAAATGTTACGGTAACAACGGCATTTTTACTTACGGTTTCGGTGATTATTTGTACTGTTGTTCAGGCGCAGATGGTAACAACCTCAACGCCTTTTAATCGCGTTGGCGAAAGTTTTCACGAAAATATCGGCAGTTCTTGGTCGTTACAGGGAAAAAATTGGAATATGAGCTTCGGAAATAACGATGCTCTGCAAGGACGTTCGCAATTCGGCAACGCCGCAGGTACCAATTCGGGGATTCAGGGCGGAGTCGGCTTTAGTGCCGGAAACGTAACCGGTAAGTTTTGGGGTAACATGGGTCAGGGTAGCAGTCGATCTTTGGTTTCCCAAACGCCGTCTGTTACTACTTTTAACGGAGTTCCCGGCATGGTTTCCGATACCCAGCAAACTCCGTTTGTAATCGGAATGACGCCTGTAGTCGGTAATTGGGACGGTCGTTCCCGGCTTATCGACCCAACCGGCGGTTCGCTGACTGGAAATATGAATACCCCCATTTCCAACAAGGCGGTTACCGCGGCGTTATCCAGAGCCAGAGCCGCCGAGGATTCCCCCATGGCTATCAACAACCCCGATTACGTACGTCAGGCTGTTATGGGAGGCGGGCATTTACAGCGTCCGCAGGCAACGGATACCAACGTAAATCTGCCGGCGTTAGACGATACGCCCAGTTCGGCTGAGGTCGCTGTTGGATCGGTAGCTCAAATGAAACAGTTGTATGAACAGGAAACGCTGGCTCCGATGAGGGAAAAGGCGCAGCTTAATATCGAAAAGGCTCGAGCGGCAGCCGAAAAGGGACGTATCCCCGCCGCGAAATCTTACTATAAAACCGCTCTGAAATATGCAGATGCGGAAACAAAAAAAGTTATTGTACAAGAGTATAACTCTTTATT
>CAYZMZ010000586.1:0-1636 GCA_964479655.1 uncultured Planctomycetaceae bacterium | reverse complement strand
TGAGAAACCGTCTGAGGGGGCGTTTTTTGGTCGAATACATCGATAATCGTTAGTCGAACCGCTTTTACAGGGCTTTTCAGATTGGAAATCAGAGCCTTTGTACATGTAGGATGCATTTTCTGCTCGACAGCCATCGGAGCCGTACTGCAATCGGGAGTATCGTACAATTCGATAATATATCCCAACTGCGGAGAGCTGGAATCGGAAATTTTCCATTCCA
Organism: uncultured Planctomycetaceae bacterium; assembly: GCA_964479655.1. Lineage (GTDB taxonomy): Bacteria > Planctomycetota > Planctomycetia > Pirellulales > Thermoguttaceae > RUG11551. The sequence continues at coordinate 1,416 of CAYZMZ010000586.1, read as the reverse complement.
CGGCAATCTGATTACAGGAAGCCGTTGTATCGGACAAGGAGCGATTATTTGTATAGGCTTTAACCGATTCTATAATCGGCTTATCCAAGATCGGCTGTTCCGGCTGTTTTGCCGTATAAACCGCGCGTTTTCCGGTACCCTCAGGCGAGATAACCGGACCGGTCAATTTCATCGGGACGTTATCCGGCCGCTGGGAATACTCCATGGACATATATTGATGATCTCCTTCAGGTACTATATTAATAACCACGTACTGCGATTTAATATCGGTTATTGAATTGGTAGACAACCATTGTCCGTTTTTTCGGGCGTATCCGAAACGTCTGTTAATTGGACGAACCGCCTTGGGATTGGTCAGCGGCTCAATAAATCCGCTGTTGCCATGAAAAGAAGCCGCAGGAATCGGCAGTTGAACATAGCCGATTAAATGCCATTGATTTTCCTGAATATCTTTAATCCACCGCCCCATATAGGCGTATTGTCCCTCTTTTTGCGGTTCCCCGGTCGGCTGCCAAACGCGGGCTAACATCGTATACCAGCGATTGGATTTTTCGTCTTTGTTGGGTTTGATAAAAGACCAGCCGCCCATATTGGCAACCGTTGCACTTAACCCCTCGCCGCCAAATTCGTTCATAATATACAAATTATCTGATACGTCAATAAATCGAACGGGAACTCCCTGATCGTTCGATCCCCAAAACGACCAAACGGAGTTCGGACGAAAATGCTGCTGAATTTGCGGATCGTCGTTGGGCTTATCCGTGTCTTTTTCCGGAACCAAAGTAACAAAACCGGCATAGAAACTCAATTTATTGGGTTTGGGATAGAAACCGCTGTTCCAATTCGCATAATAAGTGGCTGACGGCTGCCAGGGCCAGCCAATATCCATCATAATTATATCCGATTCGGCAGGAACCTGCTCGTTATACCAAACCGCCGAACAAATAGCGGGAATCGAAATACCGCAAAGTAAAAACAGGGTAATCCAAAAGGAAGAATATAAATTTTTCATGATTCACAAACAAAGGGGAATGAATTGTGGCGGGAATTTGATACAAAAACGGCTTGAATTTTTCTCTCCGTTACGGACTTTCAATCTAAAAACAATGGCAGGCAACTTTTGAAGGCTCTTCCGTCATCCGGTATTTTTCAACCACCGGATTTCTTCCGCTTCGCCCGCTGCCGTTCTTGTCCGTAACGCAATGAAGACCAGCAGCCCATATAGGCTAAATCGCGATCGGTACCGTCATGAACCTCGTCTTTGAAGTTGGTATAGTCAATATCAAGAGCTTCCTTGGAAACGATTTGCGCCCACACATCGCGCTGAAAATCCATTCGGTAGGCGTAATCGTTATAGGGCGTTATTTCAACCGACGGTTTCAAACCATGACGTTCACAAAGACGCTCTAAATCGCC
>CAYZMZ010000585.1:0-1640 GCA_964479655.1 uncultured Planctomycetaceae bacterium | reverse complement strand
TTCAATGGCTTGCTTTCTTGAATATGCTTCAATCGCTTCTATGCGTTTATTCCAGTAGTTTACTCCCGCATCCGCACGGAGTAGCAATTGATTTTTGAAATTCGTGAGAAAATCATTAAACGTCGGAATATCTATCGCAGAGTATGTTAAACTAATAATCTCAAATTGTTTATTGAAAAAACATTGATCTGATTCTGTGCATTTTGTTTGTTCGGCAATCAGATTGCTGACATTCCATAGCAGGCGTAGAGACTCAATATCTGTTTCTTCAAATGAAATAGACAATAAAAAGGCGAGAAATTCCCAAGATAGTAAACAAACATTTTTTTCTATCGCTTGTTTGTATATTTGTGATTTTTGAGCGGGATATTGATAATAGGGGCATATAAGAACCGCGAAATCGTTATTGCCTCGCCATTCAGACAGCGAAGATACTTTGAAATCTTTTTGATTTTTTGCAGTTCGGCTTAGACGAAACGCCTTGGCATCTGCCACAAAAGAATAATTGTGAAATCGGCTTCTGACCGATACGTCGGCACAGTTTGTTCTTTCTTTTATTACAGATGAGGAAAACCCTAATTCTTGAAAGCTTTTCGCAAGTAACATGTCGGTAACTTTATCTTCCGGAATGATGCCGACCTCTAAAAGAAGGGAAATGCAATCCTGGCGAGAGATGGAAAAAATTGTCTGTTCTAATAACTTGCTTGCTTGTTCGAATTTATTTTTTTCCACGTATTTCTTAATCAAAATTCGTAAGTCGGCGAAAGTCATAAAATTTTCTTTCTAAATCGTGTATAAAAACTACGCTGTTTTATTTATTCTCTAGGTTCAAATATCGAATAAGTACAAAAACAACCTTGAAAACTTAACGCAGGCTGCATAAAATTATTATACAACTTTTTTATGAATTTGTTGCAAGGCTGGGAGACAGCAATATTTTTGAAGCGAACAATTCAATTCTTATTATAAGCGCAGCCGCAGATTTAGTCAAGACCCTTCAAAAACGATTTCCGTTAAATTTTCCCCTTTAATCAGATAGGTAAGTTACGCAACAAAATCAGTTAGTTGTACTATGACTACTTGATTTTTTCTATCGACACCGTTTTGATTTCGCCCCAAGATTTCATACATTGTTTTATAGAGTTAGGGGCGAAATGAAACGGCTGAAATATGGTTAACGTTATGGTTATATAAACCGAAAAATTTCAAGTGAAACCAGTATAACGGCGTTATTGATGATCGTGCTCTTCTTCGGGGTCGGCGAGCTTCTGATTATACGGAACTCCGTTTATTTTCGTCATAACAGACGCACCGTGATTCCAATCGTCCGGGAAAACGGTATCGGCGGCGGGGACGAAAGATGCGCCGTCTTCCGTTTTGGTAAACTCGACTGAAACCAGCTTGCCGTCTGCCATGTAGCTGAATGTCAGTGCTGTCGTATCGTTTTTAGTGGGATTAAACTGCGGATCGTACAGATACGCACTGAATTTTCCGTCTGCTCCCTTAACCAGTTCGACGTGAAATTCGTGGGAGCCGAGAATAGCCAGCTGTCCGCCTTTCGGTCCGATGGAATGGGAATGAGCGTGTTCCGCCCCGGCTGTTTCCTGACAGACTTCGCCTTCGGCGTGATTATGCCCGGC
>CAYZMZ010000584.1:0-1646 GCA_964479655.1 uncultured Planctomycetaceae bacterium | reverse complement strand
TTTCAGATTTCCTGTTTTAGCTTCGCGAAGGAAGACCTCTGATCCGTGCGTACCAAATGCGGCAACGTCCCCGCGCGGCGACCAAGTGAAGGAATAGGTTGTATTCCCATTTTCGTAAAGTTTTTTGCGGGTGGAAACGTTCCAAACGCCGTTTGTTCCGCCTAAAAGTGAATCGTCAGGTGAAAATTTCAGCTGAGCATGAACTCCCAATTCAGCAATCAAATTATGACTTTGTATCTCGTAAACGCAGGAACCCCATTCTTCATTTTGTTTGCAATCAATAGCGACTTTTTTCCCGTCATTTGAAATTGCCATATAATGTCCTGACGTTCCGGGCATTTTCCAGAAAGACGTTTTCATTCCTGATTCGGGATCGAATATGTACACTTGATCTTCTATTGCGGAAACGATTTGCTTTCCGTCTGGAGAAATTGCCGCGACGATACCGGATTGCGGTCCGAAATCACGGATTATTTCGCCCGACTGAACGTCCCATAATCGGACAACGCTGTCTTTGTCTGCTCGGCACATACGTTTACCGTCGGCGGTAAAAGACATAATTCTTTCGCCCTGTGTACCGGCTTTGTTTGAATCCCCTTCCAAGGTAATACTATCGTAAATGGTAGACTTCGTTTCGACACAGCGCATTTTATCGCAGTCGCCAACCAGAAAATAGTGATTCCAGTTAGTTTTATCCGAAAGGTCAGCATGCGGATAAATACCGCCATGATACAGTTCTACGTTAACGTAACCAGAACCTCCTCCTGAATTTTCACACGAAACTGCGACAATGTTTTTGCCCGCATGAAGCGGGTTTACAGACGGGAGTGCAAAACGCCAGTTGCCGGTTTGATCATGTCCACGTCGAATCAAACGAATGTTGTTGACATATACTTGAATATCATCATCTACCCGAAATTGGATTACCAACGGTTGAGGCTTATATGAGTCTGGCAAGTTCAGTTCGGTTGTCATCCAAATAGAGGGCTTGTCTTTTTCCCATAGATGGTCGGTGTCAAAACCGGCTTTCGCCTTTTTACTGTCAGGAAGCGGGAATCGTTGTGTCCAGTTACGCCCAGGATTAACGAACACATAGGACCATTCCTGATTCTCGGTTAGTAAAGGCGTGGTAATTTGTTCCGGTTTCGGCTTATCGGGCGTTAGACGGACGCGAAATCCGTTGTCTCCAGCACGCAGTCGGGGAACCGAGGATAATCTTTTTGCACAGCGGCAGTCACTATCGTTGTCTACCCATGAACCTCTGCGGCGAATCCTCTGGGTAAAGGTAACATATTCTTCACGAACCGGATCTTCCTGATGAGATTCCGCATAACGGGCTTCTTCGACTGACCAATCCGCGCACCATTCCCACACGTTGCCGTGCATGTCGTAAAGTCCCCACGCATTGGGCTTTTTTTGTTTAACGGGACGATTATCTCCGTTATAATTCGCGTTTGACTGACTTTTTACTGCCATGTCTTCAAGGCGTCCGGTTCCGGCATAAGAATTTTCTGATCCGGCGCGGCAAGCGTATTCCCATTGCGCCTCGGTGGGCAAATAACAATCCATGTCCAACTGTTCTCCTAGCCATTTGCAAAACGCCGTAGCGTCAAACCAGCTGACACAGCAAACAGGCATATTATCGA
>CAYZMZ010000583.1:0-1663 GCA_964479655.1 uncultured Planctomycetaceae bacterium | reverse complement strand
TTCTGAGGTCGATTCATTTGTTTTATTATCTTCCTCCTTCGCTGTGTCGCCAGGCTCCGACTTATCAATTTTTTCGTCTTTGTCTTCTGCTGACTGGGCTGTTTTCTGACCACCGTGCTCAGTTGATGAGTTGTTATCTTGATTCACGCCCTGTATACCCTTACCTCTACCGGCATCATCCTGCGGATCTTGCGATGATATAATTACGTTATTCCCTGATGGCTTCGTTCCGTCATTCCCCTGCGAATTTCCTCCTGTAGTTGGTGGCAGCGGGGGCGTGGTGGCTTGTGTCTTGATATCGCCGTCTTCCGGAGTCGTAAGCAATTTTTTCGCTCCTATTCCACCCAAACAAATCAAGAAGAGTAGAACCAAAATCAGTAAAAAGATGAGAAACCAAGCTAAGAACGTAAACCTGCTGCCGCCGACATATTTTTTGTCCAGCAACTCTCGAATGGATTTTCGATCTTTGGCATCGGGCCAGTTTTTTGACGTTTCCGACAACGGCAGAAAAACGCTTGAGTCTGAACCGTTGTTAAAACCCCACAAAATCAAGGCGACCTTTTGAAATTTTCCCGCAACAAGCCACGCCTGGGGCATAACACGAGGATTGGGCAAGCGAAATTCGCGGAGCAATTTGCTCTTATGCTCAGCCACACCATGGACTTCCGACTCCTTGTGCATGTCCTCAATAGCGGCTTCCAAAACCTCAATCTGACAATCAGGTATTTTCGCCCCCTGCGCTAAACTCTCCGCATTTTGACAGGAAACGCCCTTGACTGTTTTGCTTGACTTCGTTTCCGTAAAAGTGGCTTCATAGCCGTTATCTCCATATTCAAGAGTTTTCAGCTTCGTTTCCACTTGGGGAAAACAACTTTCGGAAGTAAAAGCGTCTTTCAACTCCTTGTCCCAGTATAAAGAATTGCCGGAGGCTAGAGGCTTTCCGTCCAGTTCTGTAATTCGGATGCCCGATATTTTGTTTTGATTTGACATTGTGTATCCTTTGTTACCATGTACAACTATTTACAGTGATACGTTAGCTTTTTTAATAACAGTATTATCTTCCATATTCATAACGCCCCACGACTCAACAGCGGTTATTATTTTTTTACCAAACCACTTTTTTTGTTCGGTTTCCATTTTATCTTCATCCCAAACATCGCCAATCTGAGGGATAAAAACCTGCAGACCACGCGACTCGATCAAAAGAACAATTATATGCAGGTTGATAGTATTTAATGACCTAACGATACGTGAAGGTGTTTCATTGTTCTTTTTCATTAGTTGACATAGTTTTTGAGAAAATTGAACAAGTTCTGTTCCAATTATGTTGAATGATGACTTTTCTTCAGCGACTTTCGACAACAAATTCTCAAAAGAATAATTAACCTCTTCGCAACTTGCTTTATCGTAACCATTACAAACTTCCCATACGGAAATTTTTGTCAGTCGAGCCTTATCCGTTGATTCGATATATTCGTCAAAATACTTGCTTGCATTTGCTATATTATCTATTCCATCTGTTAATTTTTTCATCAGGGCGTCAACTGTTCTACTTCCTCCGAATGGGTCTCCTATGCCGAAGAACTTGAAAATGCCGGAGCCGATGCTATCGAGCTGAATATTTTTTATCTGCCTCTTAATCGCAATGAACCCCCGGATGAAG
>CAYZMZ010000582.1:0-1689 GCA_964479655.1 uncultured Planctomycetaceae bacterium | reverse complement strand
AGAAAGGGTTTTCTGATTTTCCACAAAATAATTGGGGGTTACAAATTTTCCGATGTCGTGATAATATCCGCCAACTCGGCAAAGTAAGCCCCACGCTCCGATGGAACGCGCCGCGTTTTCGGCAATCGTAGCAACCAGCATCGAATGATTATAGGTACTGGGAGCGCGTTGAATTAACTCTTGCAGCAACGGGTGAGCCGCATCGGACAGCTCCAGCAACTGGGTATCGGTAACAATTCCAAATATTCGCTCTTCAAACGGCAGTAATCCGTGCATAAGAAATCCGCCGGCAACAATCCACAAGGCGGAAACTCCCGCGAATTTTACCAGCGAAATATTTAACGGCTGATAATTTAGCACGTTACAGGTAATCGCCAACACAAAGGCAATCAACGCGGTTCCGAAAGCAATAAAAATAATTTTTTTGCGGTTGCGAATTCTATCCAACGGTAAGACCGCCAATCCCATCACGCCGGTCAGATAAAGTAAATCGGTAATACCTCCGCCGCTGCCGAGCACGGAAACAAAAATTACGCATGAAAGTAACAACAGCGTCGTTTTTCGCCCATAAGCCACGCTCAACCCAATTCCATACATGAACATAACTAAACATTGAGCGTTACATCCCAAATTGGTTAGCAGCCGAGAGGCGATAATAACCGTCAGCGTTAAGATACAAAGCATAATTGCCTGCCAGAGGTTATCGACTATCTTCAGCCGCATTTTAGTAGCAAAATACAGATTCGGGAAGAAAACCAGACACATTAAAATCCAGGTTGAAAAGAATCGCAACAGCATCAAATCCCAAGTTTGGGTACTTCTCCAGGCTTTATACTCCAAATAGAGAAAATGCCATTCGCTGGCTGAAATCGGTTTTCCTGCCAAGGCGATAATATCGCGGCGGTTATAGGTTGTAACCATATCCTGAACTTTGTCCATTTCCCGATTCATTTCGGTTTCCGTTTGATTCAAATCCAATTCCAGCGTATTGGGCAACTTCAATTTAATCCAACGGAAAAGCATATCAGAAAGGTCGCCTTCGCCAAAACTGCGTTTTATCTCATTTTGAAGCGGAACCCAGTCTTTAATAACAATATCGTCCAAAGAACGCCATCTAGCTCGTCCCTGCGGATTATCGGGGGAGATAGTTTTTATGTAATCGCTGCGCGTTTCTCCCAACTGCTCATTGACCTCAAATTTTTGCAAAATCCCCCGTTCTTTATACGGACTGAGAACTTCGTTAAGGCGGGAATCAAATTTAGCCAGTTTTTCATCGTCCTTGTACATCGACTTCACCGCGCTGAAGCACTGTTTCATTTGGATGCCGGAAATTTTACCGCCGTCTTCCTTCAAAGGCATGAATTGTTCCCAAGTTCGGTACGGGACGTTGTTGTAGTCATCGGCTACGCGGATTGTATCCAACGCTTGATGCAATTCTTCGATCATTCGAGTCAACGGTTTGTTGTTATGATCGTAAATATAGAACGCATTTTGCCGTGCACGTCGTTTTGCGGTCAGAGTACCCTCCGCATCAACCGCCGAAAATTCGACTCTTGAGGCGATACTGCGCTGCGGAACGTAATCCATTTGATAGAAAAAAGCCGGATACCAGGATTCGTTTATTATCGCAATAGTTCCTATGAATATTGTGTAAAAAAGCAGACGTCGAAGCCGCTGTACGTCGAACAA
>CAYZMZ010000581.1:0-1699 GCA_964479655.1 uncultured Planctomycetaceae bacterium | reverse complement strand
TTTCGTACGTCGAAGATTTTCATACTTGGATCAACTCTTCCGAATCTACTGAAAAAATAAATAACTTTGTTGCTGAATTTCGGAATCGTGTAGAGCATATGCTCCATAACTATCTGAATAACGAAATACCAACAGCAATTAAATCAATGCTTATTTCCCCCCAATTATGGAGTTGGCTTAACAACGATTTTATCCCCTCAGCCAGACCACGTCTCGAATCTTACCTGAAGGAGAAAATTCCCCTTGTATTAAGTAAGCTGGATTATCAGAATATTATTGCTGATTCCATCGAAAGGCAAGACGTTCGGGAATTTCATAAAATGGTAAACGATGTTTCGGCAGAGCATCTGGGTGCCATTCAGGTTTTCGGATTCTTTCTTGGCGGAATTATTGGACTCCTACAACTTTTGATCTAAACTGATTCAACTTGAAATTCCCCGATTCCCCGAAAATTGTCTTTCGTGCTTTTATAATAATTCTTGAGCGGCGGCTGAACCAATTCCATATACTTTTGTACCAGTCATGCGAGTTAGAACAACGTCTAACGCAGAAATAACAGATAGAATATCTGTCGTATCGACTAAACCCATGTGCGAAATTCGGAACGCCCTGCCCTTCCAATCGCCCTGCGCTCCTGCCAGCTTGATTCCAAATTCTGTTTCCAATGTATTTAACATCTGTTTTACATCAAGCGATTCGGGAGTATGAATAACCGTTAAAGCGTCTGCCGACCGCACCGCGATTATTCTGAATCCAGGAATCTTGTCCGCCCAAGCGTTTACCGCAGCACGAACCATTTTTCCCTTTAACGCCGTTTGCCGCCAAACAGATTCCATCGATTCGCGAAGTAGAATCTGTATACTTTCGTCCATCGCCTCAACCAGCGACCGAGCGGGCGTATACGGTGCTCCCTGCGATTTATTCCAGTCTAAATATTTGAGAATATCAAGATAAAACGCGCGGCGATTAGGCGTCGATTCGATAACCGATTTCGCCTTTCTGCTGACTGCCAAAACAGCCAGACCGGGGGGAGTCATTAACGCTTTTTGCGATCCGACCGCCAGCAAGTCTATATTCCATTTATCCGTCCAGCATTCAACCGCCCCTGCTCCGCTGATACCGTCTACAATCCAAAGCGCGTTGGTAGGAGCGATTACCGCGCCGATACCCTCTATATCGTGCTGTACACCGGTTGACGTTTCGACTAAAGTACCGTAAACCGCTTTAATTTGCGGATTATCCTTCAGATATTGTCTGATAACCTCCGGCTTAAAAACTTCGCCCCATGGAACTTCATAGCGAATCGCCGTTCCGCCGAACTGTTCGACCAATTCCGCCCAACGCTGAGCAAATTTACCGCTGTACAGAACCAGAGCTGTATCGCCGGGAACGATTACGTTTGAAACGCTCGCTTCCATGGCAGCGGTTCCGCTTCCCTGTAAAACAGCAACCGGATTTTCAGTTTTGAGAACCTGTTGCAGATTTTTCGTAACGCGCTCTAAAATTTGAGTAAAATCAGGCGTTCTATGATGGCGAACCTGACCAGCAAGACGTTTTAAAGACGATTCCGGCACGGGAGTCGGACCGGGAGTTAGAAGGCGGTAGTTGGTAATCATAATTATCTCTATTTTCCCTGCAACGGGAAAATCTATAAACGGAATTTTATTAACAAAAATAATTTAAGACTACCAGAAGAAAT
>CAYZMZ010000580.1:0-1719 GCA_964479655.1 uncultured Planctomycetaceae bacterium | reverse complement strand
TTCTCCGGTAATCAAATCGCACGCCGGCATATTTCCCTGCTTGAAAAAAATCACGTCCTCGGATTCCAAACCAAAATTGTTTTTTTCACGGAAGAAAAGCCGCGTTTGAACATCGGTTGAATCACTGGTCATAATAAACCATGGAACAGATTTACCGTATGTACTTTTAATTCTCTTGAGCTTGTCCGCAAAGAGTTCAAACAACGATTCGCCCCGAAAACCAATCGGATACATTCCTTTGGGAAACTGCTGCTCTAAACGGGTAGCCATTCCCCCTGCCAACAGCACGACGCCCACCTGTCCGTTTTTCAAAGCGGATTCCCCTAGAGAAATCGCCTGTCGGGCGGCTTTATCTGCGTTGCGCCATTGATAAAGCCGCTTAAACGGCTGGGACGTATCAGCTAATAACTCCCAATCGACGGGAGCTAATAACTCTCGTCTATCAGGTACGTTTTGTCGGCAGGATTCGTTTAGGGAATGTAACACAAAATGGTTGCTCCGTAATTATAATTATATACTGGTTCCACTTGACTTTTTCCTGTTTGCATAACAAAAATCAGTCGTTTTATTTCGACTTAATCGGTAAAATAAGGGATTATTTGAAAGCGAAATCAAAACAACGTCAAGAAGAAAAAATCACGTAGTCATAGTATAACAGGTTAAAAATCGGCGTTTCCGGGAGTTCGCGGGAAAGGAATAACGTCTCGAATGTTGGTCATAGCAGTAGCATACATAACAGCACGTTCCAACCCCAAACCAAAACCGCTATGCGGAATCGTTCCAAAGCGGCGTAAATCAGCGTACCATTGATAGTCTGCCGGATTCAAGCCCATCTCAACCATTCGTCGTTCCAAAACGTCCAAACGAAATTCGCGTTCTGAACCGCCAATAATTTCGCCGATTCCCGGAACTAAAACGTCCATCGCCCGAACCGTCTTTTCGTCGTCGTTGAGATACATGTAAAACGCTTTGATTTCTTTGGGATAGTCGGTTACGATAACCGGTGCTTTGAAATGCTGCTCGGTGAGAAATCGTTCATGTTCCGCCTGCATATCAATTCCCCATTTAACCGGATAATCGAATTTCTGTCCGCTTTTTTCCAAAATAGAAATAGCCTCGGTATAGGGCAGGTGAACAAAATCCGTTTCGATTACATGGGTTAGAGTATCGATTAAAGTATGCGTTGTATCAATTTGCGCATTGAAAAACGCCATGTCTTCAGCACATCGATTTAAGCAATCGGAAAAAATTCTCTTTAACATCGCCTCGGCAATTTTCATGTTTTCCGGCAGCCGGGCGAAAGCAATTTCCGGCTCGACCATCCAAAATTCAGACAGGTGCCGCGAGGTATTGGAGTTTTCCGCTCTGAAGGTCGGGCCGAAAGTATAGACCTTGCCCAACGCGCAGGCGAAGTTCTCTACCGCCAGCTGACCGCTGACAGTTAAATAAGTCGGCTTTTGAAAAAAATCTTGAGAATAATCGACCTTGCCCGCGTTCGGACCGTCTTTAACTTTGGGGATATTGTTCAGGTCCATCGTTGTAACCTGGAACATTTCGCCCGCGCCTTCGCAATCGCTGGCTGTAATTAGCGGCGTATGAATATACAAAAATCCATTTTCCTGAAAGAAATCATGAATTGCCCGACAGATACAGTTACGAACGCGAAACACCGCGCCAAACGTATTGGTTCGCGGACGTAAATGCGCAACCGTTCGCAAA
>CAYZMZ010000579.1:0-1732 GCA_964479655.1 uncultured Planctomycetaceae bacterium | reverse complement strand
CGGTTATGTGGGGTATTCAGAATAACTATGATGGCAGTGTTTTTCAGGCGTTAAAAAGTACAATTGTAAATTTCATAAGGCACCCGGATATTCATGTAATCCTTATAGGCGGAGGGCTTGCCCTTATCTATTCCATAATATCCATGCAGTTCAATATAAACATACTGCTTGTTGTGACAATTGTGTCGTATATACTTGTAATTATGTACGCGTTTGGAATAGCAGGCGCAATAATTATGGGAGGGCTTACTGCTTTTGTTATTTTTCTGTACAGGCATGAAGTGACAAAAGAAAAATTCAGGAATTTTGTTTATGAAATTATAGATTTTCTGTTCAGGCTTGAATAATTCTTCCTCTGAAATAAAGCCCATCATTCCAGAAATTTTCTTGCCGTTGACTGACGTGAGAATATCGCCGTTTTTCAGTCCGGACTTCTCGGCCTCTGATTGGGGAATCAAATTATCTATAACGCAGTTTTCATTTTCCCATCGAACAGTAAAGCCCAAAACGTAGCCATTTCTTCGGGGAAAATCGAACAATTCCGGCAATAATTTAAGAATCGTTGAGCAAGAAACCCCAAAGGCAATATTATCCGACCCCGCTCTTCGGGAAGCGGTCATTCCAATTGCCTGACATGAGGCGTCAAACCAGGGACCGCCCGACGATCCCGGATTTATCCCGGCGTCCGATTGCAGTAAATCATCAAGCGTTACTTTTATATCGCTCAGCAAAGAGCGTCTGCCGACGGCGGAGATTATACCTTGCGTACACGTGTATTTTAAACCATGTGGATGACCAATTGTAACAATCGGCTCTCCCGGCTGAATTTGCCCCTTTTCACGCAGCGTTACGCAAACCGCAGGCTTCGGCAGTTCGACTTTTAATAAAGCGATATCCTGATTCAAAATAAATCCAACTACTTCTGCGGGATAGCTTTTATCGTCGCGGGTTTCCACAATTTGGTCTATCGATTTATGAACGCCGTGCGCGTTTGTCAGAACGTAGCCGGACGGCAGAATAAAAAAGCCGGTTCCGATGGAATTATCCAGCTTCTTTTTATCGTTGTTGAAATATTCGTCCAGCGATTTAGTTTGGGGGTCGATAAAACTGCCGGTTACAAAGACAACCGAATCCGCATATTTTTGGTAAATATTAGCCGCGAAATCGTATTGAAATCGCAGGATTTCTTCGGGCGTCATTTCCGCCCGCGCGGGAGTAGGAAATAAAACCAACGGGGAAAATATCAGCCCCATATAACATAAAACGGTTGTAAAACAGGAAACAAAGGCGTTGTTCATCGGCAGGATTCCTTATCTATTTGGGTTGTTTTATACCTGATTCCGCTTGAAATTTTCCGACTTATATTATCGTAAAACAGCCGTTTCATTTCGCCTTAATCGCTAAAACAGATAGTTTGATTCATACTGTAGCGAATCAAAACGGCGTCAATAGGAAAAATCAATCAGTCATAGTATAACATACAGATTGAAACCGCAGAGGTTTCAGACCTATATGATTATTGTAACCAGAAATGTAATTATTGTCAATACTCCAATTATATAAAGCCGGATAAGAGCCTAAACCTGGATTCAACAGGATTAATAAGATATCTACAACCCATAGAATTTTTTGGAGTGCGCGGAGCTTGCTCCCGCTTTCACAAAGGGAACTTGCTCCCGTCCCCAACCGCGTAGCGGTTGAATATTCATAGCCGTGCGTGAAACACACGGAA
>CAYZMZ010000578.1:1252-1738 GCA_964479655.1 uncultured Planctomycetaceae bacterium | reverse complement strand
TAACAAAGTCCCATTTTTCTTCTGGATGTTCCAAGAACGGGGAGGCGAAATTAACGCCGGCGGCATTGACCAAGACATCGACTTTGCCGGTCGGTTTTTTGGCGGCTTCCAAGGCGTCAATAATAGACTGACGTTTGGTAACATCGATTAAAGTCCACGTTGCTTTTCCGCCCAAGGCTTCCAATTCAGCCACTCGTTTTTGACAACCGGCTTCCGTTACGTCGGCGACGACAACGTTCGCACCCGCTTTAGCAAAGGCGCGAGCCAACGCTCCGCCCAATTCGCCCGCCCCTCCGATTACTACGGCTGTTTGCCCTTCGTAACCGAACATATCATTGATATATTCCGACATTGAACTCTCCTAAAAATTAAAATGGGTTAGGATAATAATTATTTTCATACTTCGCGTAATTATACCCTCCCTTGCCGATAAAGGAAGGGGGGAGAATGGCTTTGAGATAATAACGCAGGATAAATGTAAACAAA
>CAYZMZ010000578.1:0-1242 GCA_964479655.1 uncultured Planctomycetaceae bacterium | reverse complement strand
TGGAGCCCCGAAAACTCAAGTCCACTCTTGATCTTTGAATTTAGTCAAAAAAATTGTCGTTTGTCAAAAATAGAGATGTTTCCATGGAATTTGGGATGGATACATTCAAAAATCGAAAAAAATTTAGGAAATAATCAGTTTTCCGCTTGACATAGCTCCCCTTTCTTGTACAATACAATATTAATAGAGATATTTTTTTCTGACAATTACGGTCAGAAAGTCGTACTGATTCAACATGATTTTTCCCGACTAGCGGTTTTAAATTTCCCCATAAAAAGAACTACCTGTTTTACCAATCAGGGCAAGACTAAACAGATAGTATAATCCGAAAATTTCAAGTAGAATCCGTAAAAATGTTTTTTCCGTATTACAATATTAGGGGAGTAAATTTTTGTTTATTGTGTACGGACGATTGGCATTTTTGATACGGCATACCCAATAGTTGTTGTGAATTTTATTCTTTCTTTTACAGGCAAAGAGAAATTAGAAATGAGAATCCCGATTTTGTTTTTATGGTGCTGTTTGATTGGTTTTGTTACTGCGCAGGCGGCGGATAACGTTATTTTCCTTGATGAATTGGATTTATCCAAAGCAACGTGCGGCGCAAAAAATACAGTAGCTAATAAATCGTACAACGGGAACAGAATATCTATTGGAGGTCGATCATTTACACGAGGAGTAAGTCATCACGCCAGCGGCGATATTACCATCGAATTGCCGGACAAATGCGGGATTCAAATTACCGGCTGGGTTGGTGTTGATGACGAAGTAGGTAAAAGTGGACATGCGGAGTTCGTTATCTATAACGAAAAAGAAATTCTATGGCGGTCTGGACCAATTGACGGAGGTCAAGAAGCCAGACAATTTACCGTAAATTTAACGGGTTTATCCTCTGTTCGGCTTCATACCGATACGTTGGGTGGATACGATAACGATCATACTGATTGGGGCGAGGTGTCAATTACCTATCGCGGGAATAAAAAACCGTATACCGTTTTCACCGCAATTGACGCTCGTTTTACCTCAGACAAACCGTTTCCCTTGAAGGATTTTGTCGTTACATATCATACCGATTCCATGGTACGCATTTGGAATTACAAAACAGGGGAGAAACTCGGACAATTTCGCGTTGGGGTCACTGATTGGGGAGACTCGTGTTTGCGTCTTTCCAGCGATTGCAAGTATCTTGCCCGAAAAAATCAAAATGTTTTGAAAGTATTCGATTTGCAAACGGGTGCACAA
>CAYZMZ010000577.1:0-1748 GCA_964479655.1 uncultured Planctomycetaceae bacterium | reverse complement strand
TCAGATTTTGTGTATTTTCTGCTTGAGTAATTCCGTCTGCGGTCTGAGCCATCAGACAACCAGACGAAGAGACTCGAATTTTATCTTGAATAACAGTCAGAATACAGGCGGTAAAGCCTACTAATATTGTCCATTTTAACATCGACGGAAAAAATTTAAATCTTTTTTGAATCATTTTAACGAATATGGCGGATTTACTCAATTTTTTTCTTATAGCTTACCGATTAAGTCTATTAAGTACGATTGGAAAAAGCGTTACAAAAAGCATTTGCCCATTGATCGCTATTTTCATCAATTCGATAGTATGTGATATTATAACGAAATCGGCGAATTTCGCAACAGGAAATTGGGGAAAAGCCGACGAATGATTTAAAAATGGGAGAATCACAATGAAGATTCGAGTATTTGTTGTTGTTTGTCTGTCGTTTGGATTGCTGGCAGGCTGCCATGGTCCCGAACGAGCCGCTGGGCCATACACCCCTTACGGACCTGGTCCGCAGGTTGAAAGCGGCGAAGCCTATACCCCAGTCGCTTACGGAGCAAACGGAGTAGACCGCCGTGCCATATCAGGACGTGCCCGTTCTGGTCAGATGATGGTAGGCAATTATAATCCAGCAATCGCAGGACCTGGTCCGGGCGTCATTCCAACTGCTCAGCAGCAGCAAATGGCAGCCGCCCAAAGTCTTCAAACCTCGCAGGTTTCCTTTATCGGACCGCAGGGTGCTACTATTCAATGGGATGTTTCAGCCGCAGGCGCGTTTGATTCTTCTCCCTTGGTTTGTCCAGGACGAGAAAACTTCCCGCAAAACGGAATCTACCGTTTAAAATTAACCAATATTCCGAATCGCCCGGGTATCGAATTGTACCCGACGCTGGAAATTGCTCCGACAGCTCCCAGAACGGTTGAATTTTTAACGCATCAAGCGATTGCCGTTTCCTTCACCGAAGAAGATATTACTCAGGTACTCAGCGGAAACTTTGTAACCAAGGTTATCTATCTGCCTGATCCCGAATTTCAGGAATTGGCGATTGCCGTTGGAACACCCGATACGTTGGTCAGTACCCGTCTTGATCCAGGCGTAGACCCGATTACCGAAGCCGCTCGACGCGGAGCTATTATGGCGATCGTTCGCTTGGGTAATATTGACGTTCAAACGCCCAGCGCGGTAGGTGCGGCTTACGGAACTCCGATGCCGATGAATAATCCCTACATGGCTGCGGCGGGAAGCGGTTCTCCGAATTACTACGTATCAGGAGTTTCCGGACCGGCTTACGGTCAGCCGCCCCAAATGACGGCTGCGGGAGTTCCCTCTCCGGCTAGAATGCCTGCTGCTTACAGCGGTCCTCGAACGGAATCCCTAACCATACGAAATAACGTAGACGCAACTCGTCCTCCGATGGATGTAGTTCACCCCGGTCGAGATTAGTAAAAACGAACGGGAAAATGAGATTTCCCCCGTTATACTACCCGTAGTATCGAAATCATGCCGTTTGAAAAGGAAATGGATTTCCGATTTTCAGACGGCATTTTTTATCGTCTGCGGAGATTATTTTTTCCTTCTCCCTAATTATTAGCGTCGAAGCGGAATTATCATTGAATTTTGATTTTATTCCAGACGATAAAGGGAATATACAATGCTATTTTTTGATTTTATACTATAGCTACGTGGTTTTTCCTCTCAACGCAGTTTGGATTTCGTCCCGCGATTCGGATTCATACAATCCTTTGTTTTATCGATTGGGACGAA
>CAYZMZ010000576.1:0-1781 GCA_964479655.1 uncultured Planctomycetaceae bacterium | reverse complement strand
GCCATTCTGACCCAACATCATACTTCCGGTAACGTGCAAAGAAGCGTTTTCCTGAACGTTAATGGTTGCCTTGCGATAAGCGTAGATATTTCCGATTGTTACATCAGCCGTCCCTTTTAGGGTAACAGCCCCGGTATCGCCATAAGTGGTACCTGCTCTCAATCCCAAATTTAAGGTAGAAATGGAAGTGGTTCCACCGCTTATTTCGATTAGCGAATTACCTCTGCACATGTTCATCGTAGCGAAAGTAGATGTTCCACCCGACTGGTAAAATTTACCGGTACCGTCCCACCCGACGTTGGTTGATCCGCTGATAGCCAAAGAACCGCTTGTTAGGTTGATTACCCCGGTGTGATTCGACCAATGCCCTAATCGGTTATCAGACGATGCACTGGTAAGCGAGACACTCCCGCCGTTGATGTTGAGAGTATAGGTACCCGTGGCATCGCCATCCCGCATGATCATATTTGTCCCGGTAAGCACGCCGCCGGTTAAAACGGTTACCGCTCCTTCCGCCACTTCCAATCTTCCGATGGTTGCTGTATTGGAAATGTTCCAGGTTCCCGATCCTGTTTTGCTCACGTTTTGACCGCCGGTAATCGTTCCGCCGATATTCAAATTGGTTTGAGCGTTTAGCGTTATTGCGCCGGTTAAGACAACATCTCCGAGGTAGGAATTGCTGCCGCCCGCAGAGTGAAGTGTTCCGCCAGCCATGGTGATGGTCGTGCCCTTGACACCGTTTGTATCCCAGATTTGAAGCGTTCCGCCATTGATTTGAACCCCGCCTGTAGTATTGATCGCGTTGACCGATTGCGCGACGTAAGTACCTGCCGAAATGACGATTTGGTCTAATGTGGAAGCATCGCCGTACATGACGAACATGGCGGAACCCGTTTTTGTTAAAATACCGCCGGAAAGATTGCCCTTCATATCTGTTCGCGAGTCGGTCTGCACTGTGGCGGAAGTATCGACAACGATATTTCCGTATACCTGCCATGTATTTCCTGTAACATTAATCGCGCCGATAGCACCGTTTCCTGTACCGGTTATGGTAATGGGGGAGTACGTATTATCAATACTTTGGTTGATTTGGAACGTACCGCCATCGGAGACGGTAATTGCATCGGCTCCCGTATCCGCGGGCGTTTTCGTCTCACCGCTGGCAATAATCACCTCTCCGTACGCAGGGGTAAAATAAACTGAAAGGCATAAAAAGCTCAAGAAAAAAACAACAAAACTACCTAGTCTGATTTTTTTCTGCGTTTTAACAAATTTCATCATCTTCATTTTACTATTCTCCCCCCTGACAGAGGCGGTACTGAACTTACATTGCTGAATACTAAACGGGGCGTACGTGAGATTTGCTAGATTATTTTAGCTACGAATACACTGTATACGTATACCCCAACGATTATTCTACTCGACTATAGTGTATTATAACCCAAGAAACGGGGTTTGTCAAGTAATTTTTCAGAAAATATTGAAAAAATAAATATAACAGGTATTCCAGACGAATAAGCGAAGGGAGCATCCTCTTGAGCAACATCCTATTATTGTAGACGGGGGGACAGTTTCGAGGCTCCCTGTTCGGCTACCGCCGGTTGCCCAAAAAAGGGTTGGTGGGAGTAATATTGCTGCTTTTGAATACTGCATTGGACAGATGTATACACGGATTTGTAACGATAAACAAATCTTCGGCAACGGGCGGTAGCCCAACAGGGAACCACGCCTTGGAACCCAACCGCGTAGCGGTTGAATATTCATAGCCGTGGGCGAAGCCC
>CAYZMZ010000575.1:0-1794 GCA_964479655.1 uncultured Planctomycetaceae bacterium | reverse complement strand
GAACTCCTTAACCGGTGCCTGCAATTGAGCGACCATACCTCCGCGCTGATCGTAGGCTTTTATTGCAACCGAAGCCTCTTCGGTTCGCATAACAGAGCCGGAAACAAACACGGTTCCGTCCAGGGTGGGGCTGAATTTATCGCCCTCTTTTTTAGCGGCTACCGACCACACGTCGGTTAGATGGGCTTGGGGGGAAACCGGTTCCATCCAAACGGATCCCCAGATTCCGGTTACGGATGTATAGTAAATTCCGCCGGGATTGCGTACCTGTTTTCCTCGCGGTTGCCAGCTGGCATCGGTTGGATCGTATACTTTTACGACCAGCAATTGAAGTCCGCTGTCGGTTAGAAAGTCCGTTATATCGATAGAAAAGGGAGTGAAACCGCCCTGATGTTTTCCGGCTGGCTGACCGTTGACGATAACTTCCGTTTTCCAATCGACGGCCTCAAAATTCAGTTTGATTCGCTGCCCTTTCCAGGAATCGGGAATTTCAAAACTGCGCTGATAGATGAGTTCGTTTTCGGGACCGACGGTTTTCTGAACGCCTGACAACGATGATTCTATAGGAAAGGGAACCAGTATTTTTCCTTCGCTGATAAGCGTAGCGTCCTCCGTTTTGGATACAATTTTATACTCCCATAAACCGTTGAGCGATTTCCAGTCTTTACGTACCTGTTCTGGCCGCGGATATTCCGGCAGCGGCGATTGCGGATCGACTTGTTCCGCCCACGGCGTTGAAATAGAAACCGGCTGTTTGTGCCAGTCAGATTCCTCCGAAAGAACAAGGGGCAATCCCCAGATACAATACATCAATCCGGCTATATAAAGGGAGAGTTTACGCATAATTATCACCGCTATCTGTTTTTATTGTTTGTACACGTTCCTAATTTGTTGGATTCATCCAATTCTGAATCCCATTTCAGTATAACGGAAGCGGAAAGAAAAGTCAAGCTGAAAGAGCGAATTTTTTACCAATCTGGAAAAAATCCCGAAAATATTTTGAGAAATAGCATTCAGCCGCGTCCCTGCTTTTTGCGGCGATGCAATTCAATCATAGAAAACGAAGACGAGGGGGGAGAAAAATATAATTTTCCGACAGCCGCCCTCGTGAAAAATCGAATCTTAACGCCGCATTCTAAAACGGACTAAATATTTTTGCTTACAATTTTGTTTCCACGGTTTTCACGTGGACCGCTATCGGGTGTTCTATGAATACAAACGTATATAGCCAAGGCATGAATGAATAGGTTCGGACAACATAGCCCCCGACAATACGCAGGGGCGGTTTAATGTTACCCTTATTTTTTCTTTCGGCTGGCGAAAAATACGCCGATTACGCCCAGTAATAACAATCCCCACGTGGACGGCTCTGGTACGGCACTGGAGTCGATGGACAATACTAATCCCGTTCCGTTTATCCAGTTCAGATTCCAATAATAACGGTCGGAAGTCGTTAGCCATGATTCCAAATTCGTCGTAGCGGATAAATCACCCACCGTGGTGGCTAACGTGTAAGAAAGCCCGGTATGTGGTTCAAAGTCGTATAGTAAACTGATAAAACCTTTGCTGGCGTCAAATATCGGAACGGAATCCGCAGCGAATTGGCTGGACGTATTATCGTCAAATATTTCGATTTGCAAAACGCCGTTATCAGAAAATGTCGTTGTACCGATGGAAGTTGTATAATTTGAGCTGTTTGCAATCATGGATAGCATGCCGTCTTTTTGAATTGCTACATTCCCTGTAACGCCGGTTCCGCTTAAATTAACCGTACCCGAATTGACCGTAAGCGTT
>CAYZMZ010000574.1:0-1794 GCA_964479655.1 uncultured Planctomycetaceae bacterium | reverse complement strand
CTTTTTGAAAGGAATAACATAGAAATTGTTCAACATGCGCCGCAATTCGACCGGCTGAAATTCGACGAAGGGATGGAGCTGGATTTATCCCGGGTAAGCTATCGGTATCTTCCCAGACCAAGCCGTTCGGATTGGGGTACAAATAACCCCTTCAAACGATTCGCGTACGAGCGGGAGTTCGGGCGGGAGTTCAGTGCTCCGTACGACGTTTTCCTGGAATCTAGCGACGTACCGCCTGTTTTCAATCACGCGAAAATCGGAATAGATTTAGTTCATTTCCCGCTGGTTTCGTTTGACGATTGGACGGGGCGCAAGGAAGATTCATGGCGTCAGCAAAGTTCGCTTGCCCGCTGGATTAAGGGAACCTATCAACAGTGGGAATGGCGCAAACGGCTGGGGGCGTATCAGCGATTTTGGTGCAATTCGCGATTCACGCAATTCTGGACCCGGAAATACTGGGGCGTTTGCCCCGAGGTACTTAATCCGCCGTTGCGGAGTACGATTCATCCGATGGAAAAGCAGCCGATTATTTTAGGACTGGGAGCGTTTGCGGCTGTCAATCATAAGCGGCAGGATATTCTTATCAACGCGTTTAAAAAACTAATGGATTCCTCCCAGACAACAGGCTGGAAATTACGGCTTATCGGTGCGTGTAAAACCGAGGTACCGGCAGACGTCGAATTTGTACAGACGTTGAAAAAGCAGGCGGAGGGCTATCCGATTCAGATCGAAACGAATGTCAACAGCAGCGAGTTGCTTCGCGGTTTGGGCGAGGCGTCGATGGTTTGGCATGCGATGGGCTATGGAATAGATGAACAAAAGCAACCGGGAAAGACCGAGCATTTCGGCATGGTAGCAACCGAGGCGATGGCTGCCGGAGCGGTTCCGCTGGTTTATCGCGGCGGCGGCTTGCCGGAAATTATAACTTCGGGACAGGATGGTTTTTTGTGGACTGAAGAAGACGAGTTAATTCGTCAGACAAAGGAGTTGATCAATCAGCCGGAGACGCTCCGGTCGATGTCGAAATCCGCCGTTGGAGCGTCTACCGCCTACGATGACGCCCATTTTCGGGAATCCCTGTGCGAGCGGCTTCGCGGCGTTGTGGATATTTGAGTGTGCGCCCGACTGCGGACAGTTGTTCATTTAGCCATCTAGGAACGTTTAGCCATCTGACAAAGCGTTTTTCAGAGAACGTACTCAAGGAATCTGATAAAATCATGCGCTGTATTGGTCTGTTAAATTGAGTTTGATTGGGGTGAAATGAAACGGCGGCTTTACGGTCATATAAGTCCGGAAAAAGTCAAGTAGAACCAGTATACGATACGAGAAATTTACGCCGTAGATTTTAATACAGACGGGTCGGATCGAATATATTCCAGAAAAACAGGCGTTCTAATTGCTTTTTTTGCTCTTCTGTTAAGTTTTTTTCTAAATTTTGAAGTTCCTGGCTATTCCAGAGAATGAACGCCGTGATTATTGAAATCGCAACGAATAAACCAATCAGTGCAACAGCAATACACAGATTCGGTTGGGATTTGCAATAGGTGAATAGACGGCGAAGCATTTTGGGGAGGACAGGGCTAGATGGATCGTAATTCGGCCTGTCCCAAGAAACAAAAATGGGGCAGACCAATACACGGCTCAACCCCAACCAAAGGGCTTTCTGGCATATCAGCCTGCGCCCGTAATTGCATATTACGTCGCAGCTGATTACCGCCAGATTTTTGTTTGGTCGTATTTGAGCCGTGGTAAACAGTATTCGGTAGCCGATTTACCGGCTATCGTGATTTAAAT
>CAYZMZ010000573.1:0-1816 GCA_964479655.1 uncultured Planctomycetaceae bacterium | reverse complement strand
GCCGATTATCGCAAATCACACTGTACTCCCAATAACATTTGACGTCCTTATTCATCTGCTTGGCACAGATACAAATATACCGCAGTATTTCAGTATCGTTCAATTTCCAGCGCAAAAACACTGGGTTATTACGTCTGAGGATTCTGACAAAGTAAATTCCTTGCAGCGTCTTCTTCCTGAAGGCGCAACAATAGAAACAAGAATTGTAAATGCGTTTATCCCTGCACACACCCGTAAAGCGATTGAACAGGTTGTTCAATCATTGCCGCCGTCAACGCGTATCGGAGTAAATCTTACCGGAGGCACAAAGTTAATGTTCGCAGGAGGCTTGAGTGCCTGCAATGAGTTTTCCAACACCGAACCTTTCTATTTTGATATTAAACAACATAATATCACCTTTCTCAAAACAGGCGAAATAATTCCTTTTATAGGGGTAAAAACAATAGACGAATTTTTTACCGCAAGCGGATACGATATTTCCACACGGGGATATTGGGATGATCTGCCGATTCGCGAAGCCAGAAAAGAATTGACTTTGAAACTTTGGAAGAAACGCAAACTGCTGGGTCAGCTTTATCAAAGCAAGGAGTTCCGTGCCTATAATCCGCCATACGGAAAATCCAATCCCCCATTTCATTTTTTGGGAAATCGATATGACATCACTTTTAACGGATTCAACGCAACATTAAAATTAGAAGGAGAATCATTGATCGTTCCCGACTGTACAGATTTCGGAGCCTATTTGGGGGGCGGCTGGTTAGAAGAATACGCATATTTGTATTTCTTGCCTCAAATGAAGTCTGGAAAAATTCATGATTTGCGAATTGGGGTAAATATTGTTACCGCTGGACATACGCTTCAACATAACGAAATGCCGTTTGGAGAATTTGATTGCGTCTATACAGATAGCAAACGTCTGTTTATCGTGGAATGCAAAGCAGGCTCGGTAAAACAGGAATACGTCCAAAAACTGGAAAACAATATAAAAAAATACGGAGGAATTAGCGCAAGAGGAATTCTTTTTTCCGCATTTCCCGTCCCCCCTGCAATTCGAAACCGTATTGCAACTTCAACATCAATTCAAACCTTATACCTCAAATAAGGGAGCGAAATATATAATATTTTCACCGTGCGGCTGCCCCGTTAACCGCAAGGCTTCACTGTCTTTTGGACAACCGCCTCCCCGGATCGGGGTCGTGCATTCCCGTAAAATTGCCATGAAAACGGCAATTTTATATACAAAAAGCCGCTAGGCGATTTGCGTTCGCCTCTAGCGGCTTTTTGAATTAGTACATTTGTCTATAATATAAAATTATCCCCGTTGAAATCTACTTTTAGCGTACTGCCTTCAGGATAATCCCCTTTTAGCAATTGGACGGCCATCGGATTTTCAATCTGCTGACGAATAACCCGCTTTAACGGTCGGGCACCGTAAGCTGGATCGTAACCCTCTGCTGCCAGTTCTTCAACGGCGGCCGGAGTAACAACCAAAGTTATATCCCGTTCCTTGAGTTTTTCGGTTAAAATATTAATCTGAAGCTCAACAATTTTGGCAATATCCTTTCGGGTCAACGGCTGGAAAATCAGTCGTTCGTCAATTCGATTCAAAAATTCCGGAGTAAATACGCCCTTTAAGGCGTTGGCAATTTCGGAATCCAGCTGGTCTTCCTCGGACTGCGTTAGTTCGCCCTTTTCAGACAGAAACGCCTGAATGGCCTGCGAGCCGACGTTGGAGGTCATAACAATAATCGTATTGGAAAAATCAACCGTATGCCCTTGATTATCGGACAGCCGTCCATCGTCCAAGACTTGCAGC
>CAYZMZ010000572.1:0-1832 GCA_964479655.1 uncultured Planctomycetaceae bacterium | reverse complement strand
GCGATAGCGCGAACCAAGGCGGTTTTGCCTGCTCCCAAGGTTCCGGTCAAAAAAACAACGCTCCGGTTGGGGATAGCCGATTCCAAAATCTGCCCCAATTGCTGGGTGTCAGATAAACTGTTGGATTGAAATATCATTTGTTTAGTTAAAAATGATGGACAATTGTTTAGTCAGCAGATACCGTTTCCGACTTGCTGACCAGTGATTGGGTGATAAAATTTTGCAACTGATGAACAGACTGGTATCCTATTATCCGATTGGGCTGCCATTTTTTCGTGTCGCAATCGTAAGTAAGTAAAACGAATTGCGGTACTTTGGGGGTATCAGTCAACTGCTTTACTATATCACGATCAACAGTAAAGTCAAGCTGGGTCGGAATAAGTCCGGTAAAACCGCCGTTTTGAATGACTTGGGGAATGATTTCCGACTTCATTTTCTGACACGGACCGCACCAAGTCGCTGAAATATAGACCAGCAACGGGGTATGAGTCTGTGTCGCTTGTCGAGAGGCGGTACTGTAGCTGATAAATGCAGATTCTGATTTAACCGTTTCACCGCACAAAAAAAGGGGCTGAAGAATAATCAAGGAAATCAAAATTGAAAAGCAAAGCCAACGCAGCATAAAAAACTCCTGAAAAAGAAAAAAATGGTATTTGATAAGTTATACTATGACTACTTGATTTTTCCTATCGACGCCGTTTTGATTTCGCCACGGGACGAATAAAACTTTCCGTTTTACCGATTCAGGCGAATTGAAACGACTGTTTTACGATAATATAAGTCGGAAAATTTCAAGTGAAATCAGTATATTTGAGTGATTCTGAATTGTAATCGTCCTCTCGTTTGATTTTGTTGCCGGACTATATAATCAAACTGAATTGTACTAAAATCGCGATATGAAATATCGAACTCGTAAAAATCAATAAAAAATCAAAAGGAAACAAGGTATTAAATCAAGAAAATACTTGAAATCTCTTTTAGAAAGTCTACAACAAATAAACAATTTGTCAAATAGAAAATCGAATGGAAATAAATAATAATAAAAAAATCTGTTGGTACGAATATGAAATCCCTTGAAATTATTCTATTCCGAATCAAATTCTAAATTGATACAGAGTACGTAACCGCATTGTTCCAATAAAATTTTTTTGATTGTATTATGCAAAAAGTAATCTGATAATATTGGGGTATAATTTCAATTCGCGGTAAATTTTGTAAAGGCAATCTCAATAACCTTGGACTTCAGACTTCAGTTCAGTGCAAGAATTCGTTTTCTTAATTCTACTGTTTGTTGAAAGTCGCAAAGCGGTACCCGGCGAGCGGGATATATTTTTTAGATCGGTTCCGGAGCTGGACTAGCCATTAAATCGGCGGTCAGTTGAAAATTTTCGGGATGTTTTCTGTATTTCTTCTTAGAATCAGAGCGACGAATTGAAGTAACAGGGATATTACATAAAGTTCCGCTTGTTTGGATAGAAAGAAGTAAGCAGAGTAAAGAACGCGGTAGCGGCTAAAGAATATTGTAAAGAGCGTAAAAAAACCCCGTTTTGGAAAACGGGGTTCGTTTGATTTGTTGGTTTACGTCAACAGGGTAGATTCAACCAACTTTCATAAAAATCGCATTACAGTAATAAAAATTGCACTTCGTCAAATTAGACAAGTCTAACTTAGCAAGCGGCAGCCGGGGCGCAAGCCGGGGCAGCGGGAGCGCAAGCCGGAGCACAAGCCGGTTTGCAGCAACGGAAAGCGCGGAAAGAGCACTTCTTAACACAAGGCTTGCAGCACTTCTTTGCGCAATGCTTGAAGCAGGGTTTGCAAGCGGGTTCGCAAGC
>CAYZMZ010000571.1:0-1867 GCA_964479655.1 uncultured Planctomycetaceae bacterium | reverse complement strand
TTTTTATTTTCTTGTATGAAAAATTGACAATTCGCAGGGAAAGTATCAGAATCGCAATTTTGCTAATCTTATTACGATAGCACTTTATCTATTTTACCAATGTATAAGCGGTTAAACGTTCGCACTTATGGGCGAAAGTCTCTAAACACGATACAATATGCACGGACAATCGTTTGGTTTTTTCCGTCAACGGGCGGTAGTCCAACCGCCCGCTCCGATTCCGGTTTTTTACCTTGCAAACGTTACTTTTTCAACGATAAATCAACCGTTGCGCTGAATTGAAAGCCTTCCGGGAGAATACAAAATCTAAAATCTCCTCCTCTAAACCAGTTCCAGGGCTGGGCGATGTATCCTTGCGGTGCCTGAACAGAGAACCAGCCTAGATTTCGCGTCGTGGCAGCTCCCAAAGCCGTATCTGTCCAAAAACCGGTTGTCGGACTGGTCTGAACATAAACATATTTCCCGTTGATTGGGGAAATAAGTTCCGCTTCAAACAAATTCTCGGCGATTTCTTTGGCCTTGTCTGCCGGAACCCCCAATTGCTGAACAAGAGTATGGAGCATGGTTATATTATGAAGTGTCGTTCGCGCCCCTAAAGCGTACATCATATTATTAATTTTATATCCAATCGGAACCGTCATCGGATCATTAACCGTAATCCAAACTTGCTGTTTTGACGGCGCGTTTTCATACGTCAAATAGGGACCGACCTGCGGAGGAATCTCCGGCTTGAACGAAAACAGTTTTATATAATAATCGCGTTCTCTCATCGCCATATCCGCTTGAGAATTAACGGAATACTGCGTTCCGGTACTCATCGGAGCGAGATTAAACGTTCCCAGCAAGCCGAGAAATCCCCTTTCGTTGGTTGTACCAAAGTACAGTCCTAAATCGTTACCGAAAATTCCGTTAAGAATATCGGCAACCGGGCGTCCGGTCGGTCCTTGATAAGGCACCTGTTCTCGCAATCCGATACTTAATCGGGAATCGTTGAGAATCGCTTCTGCCGCCATGCAGTTACCGGGAATCGGAGCCAGACGGACGGAATCAGCCGGACCGAAATACTGTTTGGTTCGTTCAAAATTAACCTTCGCAAAGGGAGCAATTCTTGCATCGATAAATAGGCGTTCTGCCCCATTTTCCATTTGCTGACGTGTTAGTCCCACGATAAGCGGATTAAGCTGAATAATCTTCTTATTGAAATTATTCCGCATTGATTCAAATTGATTTAACTCGTATTCAGTTACTGACTCAACTTTCATATCAGCCGCGCTGCGAAACAATCCGGCATAACCGCGTTTAGTATCGTAAATACGCGCTTTTTCATCGACTGCCAATCGCCCTCCGTCTGGTCTGATTAAAACCGATTTGGGTAAATATCCATACTGAACTAATTGTTCAATAGACAGATTGTCATAACCTTCATTTTTCGCTGTCAGACGGGCTAAAATGGTCATTTCTATTTCTGCCGCCGACCGTCTTCGCCGAATGATTTCAGTCCAGTATTCGGGCGAAAGGAGCCGATAGAGGAAATCCTCGCTGGCGTAAAAATAAACGGTATAATCGTTCTTTTCAGGCATAAGCTGACGAGCAATTTTGAACTTTTTCTCCCCGCCGAGCGATTCTTTCGGGTTAGCCGTTTTGAGAAAATCTTCTACCACCGTTCGGGAAGTAGAAATCAGATGAAACATTCCATCGACCGCATAATAAGCGTGAATACGTCTGTCCGGCGTTGAAAGAAATTTAACTTTCTTTCCTGCAATAACCACCGTTTTTTCTTTCGCGTCTGGATTCTTTTTCAAATACGCCGCCCGCTGTCCGCTAATTCCGGAAGAAAGCAGATAGCTGTTGTTGGCTTGAAATAAAA
>CAYZMZ010000570.1:435-1870 GCA_964479655.1 uncultured Planctomycetaceae bacterium | reverse complement strand
AAGACGATTACGTTTCTGTAGAAATGCTGGTTTTAGCGATGGTAAAAACCCCGTCTGCGGCTGCCGATACGCTGCGTTTATGCGCCGTTGACGAGGCGAAAATTCTCAAGGCGATGCAAGCGATTCGAGGCGGGCAGCGGGTATCCAATCCGGAACCCGAGGCGACTTTTGAGGCTCTGGTTAAATACGGTATCGACTTGGTTGAACTTGCCAAGCAGGGGAAGTTAGACCCTGTTATCGGTCGAGACGCCGAAATTCGTCGTACGATTCAGGTACTATCCCGCCGAACTAAAAACAATCCGGTACTAATCGGAGAACCCGGCGTAGGAAAAACCGCCATTGCAGAGGGATTGGCAGAGCGTATTGTTGATAACGACGTTCCCGAAAGTCTGAAAAACAAGCGATTGATCAGCCTCGATATGGGAGCTTTGGTTGCTGGAGCTAAATTCAGAGGCGAATTTGAAGAGCGATTGAAAGCCGTTTTGCGCGAAGTGAAAGAGGCGGCTGGTTCTGTAATTCTGTTCATCGATGAATTGCATACTGTTGTCGGAGCAGGCAAGGCGGAAGGCGGTTCAGACGCCGCGAATCTGCTTAAACCGGCTTTAGCGCGAGGCGATTTGCGTTGTATCGGCGCGACGACGTTGGACGAATACAGAAAATATATTGAAAAGGACGCCGCCTTGGAACGACGATTCCAGCCTGTTTTCGTCGGCGAGCCGACTGTTGAAGATACGATTCAAATTTTGCGTGGATTAAAACCGCGATATGAAGCGCATCATAAAGGGGTAAAAATCAAGGATTCCGCTTTGGTTGCCGCCGCGAAATTATCCTATCGATATATTGCCGACCGATTTCTGCCGGATAAAGCCATCGACCTGGTTGACGAAGCCTCCGCTCGATTGGCGACTCAGCTTGAATCCGTCCCCGAAGAAATTGATAAAGCGCAGCGCCGATTGGTTCAATTGGAATTGGCTGCCCGGCAGTTGCAAGACGAAACCGAAGATCACGCTCAGGAACAATTAGCAGACATCCGTACAGAAATGGAGACGGTCAAAAAGAATCTGGCTGATATGCGTGAGCAATGGAATCAGGAAAAACGCGGAGTCCTGG
The DNA here is from genome assembly GCA_964479655.1 of uncultured Planctomycetaceae bacterium. Taxonomy (GTDB): domain Bacteria; phylum Planctomycetota; class Planctomycetia; order Pirellulales; family Thermoguttaceae; genus RUG11551. Next base: position 760 of record CAYZMZ010000570.1, on the reverse strand, counting down.
GAACTCAACAGATTCTCCAAAAACTCGATGCGGTTAAGCATCAACGAGATCAGCTATCGGCTCAAATTCACGAAAAGCAATCTCAGGGATTGTTACCAGACGAGCAGGAATATCAAAAGCTGTTTGAAATCGAACGCGATTTGAAGGCGTTGGAAAAGCAGGAACAGGAAGCTCGCAAGAACGAAAAAGACAAAGAATCCGAAGGGCAGCCCGCTCGAAAGCCCTTGTTACGGCAAGAGGTAACTCCGGAAGAAATTGCGGAAGTTGTCGCGGCGTGGACGGGAATTCCCGTTTCTCGAATGATGGAAACGGAAAAGAGCAAATT
>CAYZMZ010000570.1:0-425 GCA_964479655.1 uncultured Planctomycetaceae bacterium | reverse complement strand
GGAAGAACGGCTTCATCAAAGAGTTGTCGGTCAGCAGGCGGCTGTCAAAGCGGTTTCCGATGCGGTTCGTCGTTCCCGTGCCGGACTGCAATCCACTCATCGTCCGATTGGCTCCTTCCTGTTTTTAGGTCCGACGGGAGTTGGAAAAACCGAACTTTGCAAGGCGTTAGCTCAGGTTTTATTTGACGACGAAAACGCAATGGTTCGGCTTGACATGTCGGAATTTATGGAACGTCATACAGTCAGCCGTTTAATCGGTGCCCCTCCAGGATACGTTGGATACGAAGAAGGCGGAGTACTTACCGAGGCGGTTCGCCGACGTCCGTACTGCGTGATTTTATTGGACGAAATCGAAAAGGCGCATCCTGACGTTTTTAACATCCTGCTGCAAGTCTTGGACGATGGACGGCTATCCGATAATCAAG
>CAYZMZ010000569.1:0-1873 GCA_964479655.1 uncultured Planctomycetaceae bacterium | reverse complement strand
AAAGAACCGGCTGGACACGAAATTGATTTAGTAGAAGTGCCCTTTAATTCATGGCGAATTTTGGGAAGAATATCCGAATACCCTCGGACTTCAGTTCGGGACAAATAGAACGCCTTTTTCCGATTCTCTCGCTTGTCGAGTGCCTGAAAGCGGCCTTTGATGAATAGAATTTCCTTTTTTATACTATCGCCACGTGAATTTTCCTCTTGACCTCGTTTTGATTTCGCCTCAATACGAATACAAACTCCTTGTTTTACCGATTAGGGCGAAATGAAACGACTGATTTTTATTATGCAAACCGGAAAAAGTCAAGTGGAACCAGTTTACTTTGATGTCGGGTCTTTTGCGATGAGTGTTTTCGGAACGGCGGCTCCTTTTACATTTCCATGGCAAACCAATTGATTTCCTACAAAGCACTGAAAATCGCAGGACAGAAGCATTCGATTCATTTTGACTTTTTTGATAATAACAATCAATTTGTCGCCAGGAACCACAACGCCGCGGAATCGGATGTCGTCCAAACCCGCAAAGCCGATTATATGCTGGTCGTCTGTCATGTTCATTTTATGAGCGTAATAAGAACATAACTGCGCGGCTGACTCGCACATTAAAACTCCCGGCATAAGGGGTGAATTGGGCATGTGTCCGCGAATCCAGAACTCGTTTTCGGTTAAATCTTTGTAGCCAATCGCCAGACCGTCTTCTTCGTTTTCGTATAGAATGCCGTCTAACTGTTGCATTTCAAAACGTTGTTCGTTGAACTTGTTAATTACTTCTTTGTCTGCAATTACATGATTCAAATCGAGTTTGGATAAATCGTACAACGGTTCTTTAGCAGCCATTTGATAACCTCCAGACGGATTGGGGAGAAAATACGAATATTGAAAAAATAAAACTACAGGTTTAAAACACCAACAGAAGGCGAAAAGCCCTCTGTTTATGCAATCGGCATTTTATACGGTGAACACGTGATTTTTTTGCGATACCGCTTTGATTTCGCTTAAAAATTAAAACTTATCCTCGTTTTACCGCATAGGTCGAAACGAAACGGCTTGAATATACCCGTATTAGCCAGGATAATTTCACGTGAAACCCGTATATAACCCGCATTTACACAATCTGCACAACTTCTCTGAGGCAAATTGGATTCTTGGTTTACACCAATTCTCTCTATTTAGAGGATAGATACCCCCATATTTGCCTTATATAATTATATAGTGCGTTGGAAAGCCAAGCAGGTTGCGAATATCAAAAAATCAGGTCTTGACCAGATTTCTTTTAGCGCGTTTAGCCTTGGCATTGGCGGGGCGTTTGCCATGATTTGCCTTTTTCAGGACTCTTCCAGGTTTTGCCATTTTGATATTTCCTTTACTTATACTGTGTTTTCAGACGAAAAAATTCCGTCAAAATCTATAATAATCAACAATTAGGCTAATTATACCCAATTTCTTTGGATTAGCAAGGGGGGAGTTCGCTCCATTAAATGAGTTTTCTCTGAACCCGGCTTTTTCTTGCTGTCATCTCATTTAAATCTGGTTCTAATTGAGAATAACAGATTTGTATAATCAACCGATATTACCTTACTTGTATGATCAGACGCCAGTCGTTTCATTTTGTCTTAATCGATAAAACCAAGCGTTCTTATTCCTTCGGCTGCGAAATCAAAACGGCATCGATAGGAAAAATCAGGTAGTCGTAGTATAACGTTGGGATTCCGTTTAGGTAAGTGAACAGTGCTGTTTATTTTTCGATGTTCTCCTTCATACTAGCTCCTGTTACACATAATTCGTTTTGACACATACGAAGGACATTAATCTATTTTACAGATCAAAAAAATCCGCTATCGTGAAACTCTACCTCCTTTCCTCCTTGA
>CAYZMZ010000568.1:0-1880 GCA_964479655.1 uncultured Planctomycetaceae bacterium | reverse complement strand
TTGAGTTCGTCAGACGGATTCGGGAAAGTTTTGAAATTAAAAATTAATCAATAACAATATTCACCCATAACAATAAGGACAGTACATAAAATGCACAGCACACGATACGGACAATTCGGAGGTCAGTATATTCCCGAAACTTTAATGAACGAACTGATACATCTGGAGCAGGCTTACGACCGATATTCAGCCGATCCAGACTTTCAGGCTGAATTAAATCAGCTGCTCAATCAGTACGCCGGCCGACCATCGCGCCTGTATTGGGCCGCTAAAATGACCCGTCTGCTGGGCGGCGCAAAAATCTACCTCAAACGCGAAGACCTGAATCATACCGGTTCGCATAAAATTAACAACGTTTTAGGTCAGGTTTTACTCGCCAAACGGATGGGAAAAACGCGCGTTATCGCGGAAACCGGAGCCGGACAGCACGGCGTTGCTACGGCGACAGCCGCCGCTTTGCTGGATATGGAGTGCGAAGTTTTCATGGGAAAAACGGATACCGATCGACAAGCTCTGAACGTTTATCGCATGGAACTTTTAGGGGCAAAAGTTCACCCGGTTACAACCGGAACGATGACTCTTAAAGACGCCGTTAACGAAACGATGAGAGAATGGAGCACGCGAGTCAACGATACGCATTACGTTTTAGGCTCTGTTATGGGACCGCACCCGTTTCCGATGATTGTACGCGATTTTCAGTCTGTAATCAGCCGGGAAGCCAGAGAGCAAATACTCCAGCTGGAGGGCAAATTACCCAAGGCGGTTCTTGCCTGCGTCGGGGGCGGTTCCAACGCAATGGGCATGTTCTATCATTTTATCAACGATAAAGATGTTCAGCTTATCGGTTGCGAGGCGGCGGGAAAAGGAATTGATACCGACCAGCACGCAGCCTCAATTGCCAAAGGAACCTTAGGAATATTCCACGGAATGAAATCCCTGTTTTGTCAGGATAAATACGGACAGATTGCTCCGGTTTACTCGATTTCAGCTGGATTGGACTATCCTGGAATCGGGCCGGAACACGCATGGCTAAACGAAACCGGTCGCGCAAAGTACGTTCCAATTACAGACGACGCAGCGGTCGATGCCTTTGAATTTCTTTCCCGAACGGAGGGAATTATACCGGCTATCGAAAGTGCGCACGCGGTTGCCGAGGCGATTAAAATCGCCCCTCGGATGAATCCAAGTGATTCGATTATCATCTGCCTGTCCGGTCGAGGCGATAAAGACGTTGCCGCCATGGCTCGCTATCGAGGAAAAAAGATTTTCGAGTAATTGTACAATCACGCTATTTTTTAATCGAGTCTGTTTTTATTCCGCCCTGTAAATACAAATCTATCTCATAGATTTCTGTTTAGGGTAGTATAAGAACAGGAAACGGACGAAAAAAATCAGAATGTTTCAATTGAAATCAGTATACAATTAAAGAATAAATAACACCCTATAAACAAATATCAATCAATACGGAATACTATTATGAACACAACACGCATTTCTCGTGCTTTTGCCGACGGCAAAAAGGCTTTTATCGGATTTATTACCGGCGGCGACCCGTCTTTGGAAAAGACCGAAGAATTTATTTTGGAAATGGTTCGCGCCGGAACGGATTTAATCGAAATCGGAATCCCTTTTTCCGATCCGATTGCTGAAGGTCCAGTTATTCAAGCCGCTTCCCAGCGTGCTTTGGCCGCAGGAACAACGACCGATAAACTGTTTGAAATGGTTGAATCTGTACGGAAAAAAACAGACGTTCCGATGGTTTTTATGACCTATCTGAATCCCGTTTTTGTGTATGGATACCAGCGATTCTGTCAGCGATGCGCGCAAGTCGGAATAGATGGAATTATTGTGCCTGATATGCCGTTCGAGGAAAAAGGCGA
>CAYZMZ010000567.1:0-1891 GCA_964479655.1 uncultured Planctomycetaceae bacterium | reverse complement strand
GGATATTTTTCGAGATAAACGGGTTTCTCTTAACGATTTTCGCTTTTTATATAGATTCTCCTTGATTTTTCCGGGGTATATAAATTTTCCGGTAAATATACCAAAAAACCGCCGGTTCAATTCAGCCAATTTGATAAAACAACCGTTCGTTCGATTATATTTACGGGACGAAATCAAAACGGCGTCGATAGAAATAATCACGTAGTTATCGTTTGAGCATTTGTTTTAACATTGCAAGTAAATACGCAGGGGAGGAATCGCGCTGTTCGAGTTTCATGTACGCAAAATTATCGTCGGTAATTCTAAGCGTTCGATTGGTATTTTTTACGATACTGTCAAATTTTCTTCGGGACGCAAATTCAAAAATAATATCGTTTCCATCGGAATAGATTTTGTTGATCGCTAAATTATGGGCTAAAATTCGGATTCTTGCCAGCTCGATAAGATTAATCGTTTCGTCGGGCGGATTATTAAATCGGTCGTTAATTTCCTCCTCCAGCGCGGCGACGTCCTCAAGAGTACAAACTCGGCTTAAACGTCGGTATAAATCCATTTTTTGCCTTAAATCGGAGATATAAAAATCTGGAATATACGCGCTCATGGGAAGAACAACGGAAACATTGACCTGAGTTTCGGGAGGAAGTCTTTTTTGTTTTCTAACCGCAGCGTCAAGCAACTGACAGTATAACTCGTACCCGATTAAAGCAATATGTCCAGACTGCTGTTTGCCGAGAATATTACCCGCGCCGCGAATTTCCAAATCCCGCATCGCCAAGGTAAACCCGGAGCCAAGCTGATTAAATTCCTCGATAGATTTAAGACGTTTTAAAGCAATTTGATTGATAACTTTATGTTCATCTACAAGCAAATAACAGTAAGCCCGATTTTTATACCGTCCGACGCGCCCTCGAAGTTGATGGAGGTTTGCCAGACCGTAACAATCCGCCTGATCGATAAACATCGTATTGGCGTTGGGAATATCCAGCCCGCTTTCAACAATAGTTGTACAAACCAGTACATCGAATTTATGCAAAACGAAGTCCCGCATAACCCGTTCCAGCTCTCCCTCCGCCATTTGTGCGTGTCCGACAGCAACGCGGGCTTCTGGGACAATATCTTTAATTTTTTGCGCTACAATATCAATATCGAAAACTTTATTATGTACAAAAAACACTTGTCCGTTTCGAGCCAGTTCCCGTTCAATTCCAGTTTGTATAAGTTCAGAACTGTATCTGTTTACGTGTGTATCTACAGGCACTCTATCCGCCGGAGGAGTAAGCAGATTGGAAATATCTCTTATTCCCAGCAAAGCGGAATGTAATGTTCGGGGAATAGGCGTTGCGGTCATCGTTAAAACGTCGACCGAGGCGCGAAACTGTTTGAGTTTTTCCTTGACTTCGACCCCAAATTTTTGCTCCTCGTCGATAATTACCAACCCCAAATTGGCAAAATGTATATCTTTGGATACAATTCGATGAGTTCCGATTACAATATCGACGTTTCCCAAAAGCATATCTTTAAGCGTCTTTTCCTGCTGCTGTTCGGGAATAAAACGGGATAAGGAGGCGATTCGGATGGGAAATTCCGCCATGCGTGCCCGAAAAGTTTGATAATGCTGTTCGCACAAAACGGTAGTCGGAACTAAAACAGCAACTTGATACCCCGCTTCGACCGCACGAAAAGCCGCTCTGATAGCAATTTCCGTTTTGCCGAATCCAACGTCTCCGCATAAAAGCCGATCCATGGGTTGAATGCGGCTCATATCTTCGTTGACAGCCTCCATGGTAGTCAGCTGATCTGGAGTTTCCTGATACGGAAAACATTCGTCAAACTCTTTTTGCAAAGCCGTTTCGACAGGAAACGCGATTCCCGGCACGGTTTTTCGCAAAGC
>CAYZMZ010000566.1:0-1891 GCA_964479655.1 uncultured Planctomycetaceae bacterium | reverse complement strand
GAACGAACGACGAAAAAATAACCCCGCTCCCGTTAGGGAGCGACGAACGGTAGAAGAACGAAAAATCATCGAATTGAAACTGCTCCCGTTCTTTACGCCTTTAGGCGTTCCCGTATGGTAGAACGACGCGCTTCGCCCCCCGTAGCGAATCTTTTCCGTGCGCAGCCAGCTTCCAGCTGGCTGTGCACGGAAAAGATTCGCTCAAAGCATCGGGGAAAAAACGTTTACTACCAAACGGAAACCTCTAAAGAGGTAAAGACCCCAGTCCCAAATCAAGCGGTATTCAAAATCAGCAATATTCATCGGCCGGGGACGACCGCAGGACGGCGAGGACGTTCGCGCTCCAAATAGTCAAGCGGTATTCGGTAGGTCGGCGTTGTATTTACAACTCTCAACAACGTTCTGGCAATCGGCGGTAGCCGAATAGGGAACCCCGCCCCGGGGTCTTACGAAAATTGATTCGTCGTTTTATTAGATTTCTAATTATAACCGTTTTAATTCATATTACCAGAATTAAAATGCGGTACATAAATAGATTGTAAAACATGGGCAGTGTCAGTTCGGGCAAACTTTGCGGTTTCCGTAATTTCAGTCTAAAAAATTTTGAAAAAAATAATGAAAAAATCTTATTTTTCTATTGATTAAAACGGTTGTAAGGGCTATAATCCATATCGTGCTGATCGGATATAACTCCTTAAATAATTTCACGGAAGAAAGGACTTCACCATGATGCATTACGCACAAATTGTATTTCAGGCAGAACAGATGGGTTGCGATCAGGAAACCGCAAAGTCGTTCGCTCGAAAGGTAATTACAACAGCCGCCATTTTGGCGATGATGCCGGAAGACGTTTTACAGGTTTGGTGTGAAAACGCCGGTAACAACTTACGTACTCCCAGTACCGTTCCCGCAAGCAGCAGAAAACAGATTATCAACACCCTTGAACGTTTGAACATGACTAAAACTCAGGACAACGCCGTTCTAGTTAATTGATATATCCAGATTCCACTTGAAATTTCCCGGCTTATATTAATATTACCATAAACCAGCCGTTTCATTTCGCTTTAATCGGTAAAACGAAGAGTTTTTACTCGTACTGCGGCGAAACCAAAACAGTGTCGATAGAAAAAATCAAGTGGTCATAGTACAACATGTACTTTTGTTTTCCCCGCCCGTATACAGGGCAGGAAATTTCAGCCGACGGATTAATTTATAGATTCGGTTGATTCGCGCAGTTGATTCGCGGTCTGGCAATTATAGCAATAAAGGGGATTATTCCTTTTTCGGGGCTTGTCCAGGCTGCGCATGATGTTCGATTTTGATAATCGAAGAAATACCTCCTCGCGGAGTAAAGGAAGCCGTCAGACGCATCCAACGCGGTTCGATAACCGCTAGTAAATCGTCTAAAATACGGTTGGTTACGTTTTCGTAAAAGATACCTTGATTTCGGAACTTTTGCAAGTACAGCTTCAAACTTTTCAGTTCGACGCATTTCGCATCGGGTACGTATTCAATTAATATCGTTCCAAAATCCGGCTGACCGGTTTTCGGACATACAGACGTAAATTCAGGGCACTTGATTTCGATGATATAATCTCTTTGAGGATAGGTATTATCGAATGTTTCCAACGTATCCCGAAAGTTAAAGTTCAGTGAGGCGTTCATAAATGGTAAAAAGTCCGTAAAGGACAATAAAGGGCAATAAAAAACAGTAAAGGGCGACTGAAAAATAAAGTAAATAAACGTACACAGATTACGGCATGGTAATCAGCGTAACCGGTGATATACTGGTTCCACTTGACTTTTTCCGGTTTGTATAACAAAAACCAGTCGTTTCATTTCGCCTCAATCGGTAAAATAAGTTTTTTTGATTCTGGAGGCGAAATCAAAA
>CAYZMZ010000565.1:1408-1897 GCA_964479655.1 uncultured Planctomycetaceae bacterium | reverse complement strand
TTGATTAATTTTCGCTTGCGCGTCTTGAACATCTGTCCACCGTTTACTTAAAACGTCGATTTCGTTTTTGCGAGACAAAGCGGAAATACGATATTGTTTTACAGCCGGTTTACTGCAAGCCTGATAAACAGCCGCAGCAATTTTCAGCGCATTGGCGTAATCGTTCTGTTCGATTAATTGATTTTCCGCCGTTTGCGCAGCTGCTAAAACGTTTCCTGCCTGAACTGGCGTTGAAACAGACTGCGTGCATTGAATCAAAGCGTTGGTTATCGATTCCGCTCCATTAATTTCAAACTGAATGTTTTGGGCATTGATCGCTCGCAAAACAAGCTGACCGTCGGCCGCATCAAAGGATATGTTGTCAAGGGCAAGCTGCTCTGAAGGCATGCCTTTATCATATATGTGAACCAGATTTTCTACTCGTATTGACATATGAATTCTACCATCTTTTCTTCATCGGTAACATAGCCAGCCTTTACCAGTTGCAGT
>CAYZMZ010000565.1:0-1398 GCA_964479655.1 uncultured Planctomycetaceae bacterium | reverse complement strand
ATAAACTGAGGCGGAACAAGGGGAAGACAGTTCGTTTTCCTGCCGAATTTGCGCTAAAAGTGCAGTCAGTTTTTCTTCAGACGGAACCGCCGTTTTAACCAATCCGGCTGCCGTATTGGATGTTGAATCCGTCTGATTGGAATCGCTGGGAGCAGACTGGGATGAAGTCGGAATCGGCTCCGCGTTTGGAGCGTCTGTCAATTCACCCGGCGCGGAAATAACCGGCAATTGCGGGGGAACAACAACCGCCGAATCAGACGGAACCGCCGGAGCGTTTGGTGCCCCCTTTTGGGCGGATTCATCTACCGGAATAGTATCTGCCGGAACCGATTCAGCGGGGGTATCCAACTGCGGTTGCTCTGGAACGGCGGGAACCAATTCCGTCGGCTCAGCCAGAGGAGTTTGAAAATCGTCTACAATTGGAATAGACGCATTTATATTGATGGCTGTAATTGTACTGTTGTCTTTTTGTTCCGATTGAATTTTTAGCTGTTCTTCAGGCGAAACGTAATCCGGCAACGTTGTTACCGAAGCACCGATCGGTTCGGGTTCTTTGGCAATTACCATCGGATAGATATAAAAAGTCGCAACAATAACCAGAACAATGCTTCCGGCAAAGGATGCAAACATTCCTAACGAGCCAAGCCAGCCTAAATGGGGCAGTCCGGCTCGCGCGGTACTGACTAAATAATGATCGTACCGAGCTTTGGATTGCTCGTCCATCAAATTATCGCGGGCCGCTTCTATTTGACGAATCAAACGCGGTACAAAGGCGGCGTCCGGCCCCTTAACCTGCATTTGAGTGAGCATTTCTATACGGGAATCGCACGCGGCGGAAATATATTCCGGGTCGGATTCAAAATCGGCAACTCCCAAAAGTTGATAATCGTTGGGAATATCGTCTACGTAAGACGAAATTTTTAACCATTGTTTATATGGATTCGTTTTTTTAGGTTGCACACAATCCCTTTCGTAATCGTAATATACTGTTTCCAATTGACATTTTCCGGTTTGCAGAACAAACTTCAGCCGTTTCATTTCACCGCAATTGATAAAACAGGGAGTTTTATTCCTATGATGGCGAAATCAAAACGGTATCGAAAGGAAAAATCAAGTGGTCATAGTATAATCTATTGTTTAACCGGCAAGAGCAATCTCATGCCGGGTTTAACGGTATCTACGTTCCCTGCCAGCTGCGTCTGATTGAGCGCATAAACCTGGGAACAATATAATATACTGCCCAACTCGCGGCGGGCAATTTCCATAACAGTTTCTTCCTGATCAACTACGTATACACGTGTTCCTGCTACAGCCGTAGGACTGGAAACACCTGCCGACGGACGGGCGGGGCATAAAGCCGGGTACTGTTGTTCAAGCGTCTGCTGATCGGGTATCAAA
>CAYZMZ010000564.1:0-1920 GCA_964479655.1 uncultured Planctomycetaceae bacterium | reverse complement strand
GACTTCCAACGGCGCATCGACAAAAATTTCTACGAAATCGCCTTCCGGCAGGCTGGCGCGAACGTTATCGCGGTCAACCCGATAGGGGCTAATAAAGGCGGTAATCGCAACGATTCCCGCTGACGCGAACAGAGAGGCAACGGCTCCGATTCGACGGATGTTTTCTTCCCGGTCGATAGCAGAAAAACCCAAACCAAATCGCTTTGAAAATTCTTCTGAATGCTTGTCCATAAGCATTTTCGGGGCGGCGTTGAGTCCATGACGAACGTTATCTCCGTCCAGAACAAAACTATGCGCTCCGCGCTGATACAGCTTGTAATCTACCAGGTTGGCAATAGTACTTTTACCGCATGCACTCAAACCGGTAAACCAGACTACACAGCCCTTGTTCTTGTTTTGTTCTTCGCGCTGCTGACGGGAAACAACATGTTCGTGCCAGTAAACTTCTACGTTTGACATTAAAAATTCTCCAATATTGTAATTAAGGTTTAGGGAAATCGGTACGTTACGTTTGCCGTATTTATATCGTTTATTGTTTCTGCCGCTAAAAAGTCTGCGACAGATTATCATTCTGGCGGAAATATTTCCAAAATTTTCATCTCAATAACTCCTTTAGGAGCTTGAATTTTAGCTACTTCCCCTACTTTTTTCCCCAACATTCCTTGGGCGAGAGGACTGGAAACCAAAACTTTATTGTTATCGACGTCTTCTTCTCCAGAACCGACGATCGTATATTCGTCTTCTTCTTCGAAAAAGCTGTCGTAAACGCGAACTCGGGAGCCGAAAACGACTTCGTCTTTGGGAAGATCGCTGGTTTTGATAATCTTCGCGTTTGAAAGTTTATATCGAATCTGTCCCATTTTAGCTTCCAGCAGACCTTGACTTTCACGCGCGCCGTGATATTCGGCGTTTTCGCGCAAATCGCCTTCCGCTCTGGCTTCGGCCAGACGAACTAAAATTGCAGGCATTTCTACGTGCTCCATTTGATCCAATTGAGCACGAAGTTTATCATATCCTTGTTGAGTCATGGGGACTTGTTCCATGATTGTACCTCTTTTTATAAAATATTTATCCTATAATGATAACAAAAAACCATCGAGGCAGGATTACCTCGACGGAAATTGTACATTTTTATTATTCCCCGTACCTAAGTAGCTGTATAATTATGTATATCAACGAAATTATACACTCAGGAAAATTTCAAAGGAATAACACGTTCTTAGCATTGACAGTATTCTATCAACGCTCCGTCTTCAAAGAAGAAAGCAATAGTAACTCCGGGAGCCACCTCGGTGGGCGGGACAACACATTCTTTGCCCGCAACGGCTGCCGTAATATCGCTTACGATGTAAGCAATATGGCTGGTGGTTGCCAACGCGGTTTTGGCTAACGGACTGCTTTGAGGGAAAAACAGCCATTCAATATTGTTAGGATCGGCGGACGGATCGGAACAATAACAATCTAAAATTTGATTGTAGTTCAAACCGGGACGATTTTTGTCTTGCGTTACACAACCCAGATGAGCGAATTTACGCGTCATTGCAAATCTCCTTTATAAATAATACGGTTAAACGAAAATAAGGTTTGATCCTCACTTTAACTTTTTCCTCATTATACAACATTCTCTTAAATATGTAAAGGGTGGTTATAGGAGGATTATCTCTAAATAGCCAAAAATCGAGCATTTTGCCCAAAAATCGTGCTCCGTGCCGTTTATACGATGACTTCGTGATTTTTTCCTATCGCCATCGTTTTGGTTTTCGCCCACCAGAATCAAATAATCCCTTATTTTACCGATTAAGGCGAAATGGAACAACTGCGGTTTGTTATGCAAACCGGAAAAAGTTAAGTGGAACCCGTTTATTTTAAGGGCACTTCTATTAAATCAATTTCGCGTCCAGCCGGTTCTTTTTTCCGCCT
>CAYZMZ010000563.1:0-1927 GCA_964479655.1 uncultured Planctomycetaceae bacterium | reverse complement strand
TCCGATGACCCTTTTGAAAGGAACGATTACTGCTGATACGTTCACTCAATTACTTGGACAGCAAACGATTATCGGGCAGGTAAACGGTTCTTTGGGAGAAACGTCGGCTTTGGCTTTGCTAATTGGCGGTTTATTTTTATGTATAAGAAAAACCGCGTCTTGGGATATTCCTGTTTCCTCGTTATTATCGGTATTTGTTTTTGCGATGCTGTTTAACTGGGGCAATCACGCCGTTGAATTTGGAATCGCGCACGTACTGAACGGGGCGATTTTACTCGGCGCGTTTTTTATCGCCACAGACCCGGTTACCAATCCCATGACAGTAAAAGGACGTATTATTTTCGGAATCGGATTTGGATTTTTCACCGTATTGCTGCGCTGTTTCAGTTCCTATCCCGAGGGAGTTATGTTCGCTATTTTATTGATGAACTCGGTTGTTCCGTTGATCAATAGAATGACAATTCCAGAACCGTTTGGCGCAATTAAACCGGCGAAAAGTTAAACCGGCGAAAAGTTAAATCACGGAAAACTAAAGAATAACGTCAAAACGGATAAGTCAAAAACAGTTACAATTAATTTATATTATGGACAGTACACAAACTCAAGAAAAACGTAAGTCATGGGCCGACAGCTACTTGGTTCAGGCTTGGTTGGTAATTTTTATGGCGGTTTTCTACGGGGGAATCCTGGTCGCCGTCCAGCTGAACTGGGGACCGATTATCGCTCAAAACAAGCGGGATAAAACGTACAGTCGAATTCCCGACCTGGTTCCCGGCGCGGCAAAGGAAAACGTGGTAGAAAAAACGCTTTCCAAAGACGGGAAAACGGTAATCGCCTATCAATGCCTGGATAAAAACAAAGCGGCTTTGGGTTGGGTATTGCCTGCGTCAGGTCAGGGTTTTGCCGATAGCATCGATTTACTAATCGGTTTGGATAGCAAAGCCGAAAAGATCACCGGTCTATTTGTTCTCAATCAAAAGGAAACTCCCGGATTGGGTAATAAAATCAAGGAAGATGATTTTTGCAATCAATTCCAAACGATTGCCGTCAATAAAGAGATTACCGTTGTAAAAGGTAAAGACGGGAATCCGGCAACCAACGAAATCCGGGCTTTAACCGGCGCAACGATTTCCTCGCAGTCCGTTTGCAATATTATCAATTCGACGCTCAAAACCTGGGCTTCGGAACTTAAATAGCGGTTACCAAAATAGGGGATTATACTATGATTACTTGAATTTTTCTATCGCCCCCGTTTTACCGATTAAGGCGAAATGAAACCGGTTGTTTTTTACAATATAAACCGGGAAATTTCAAGTGGAACCCGTATATATTACGACTACAAAACTGTCAATAACTTCAAAATTGAATAAATAATTGAATTTACCAACGAATTAACCAATAATACAAATATTATGAATGATCAACCTACAGCATTGGAACGATTTTGGCGCGGGATTATCCCGGAAAATCCGACTTTTCGTCAGGTTTTAGGCATGTGTCCTACTCTGGCGGTAACAACAAACATGCAGGGAGCGGTAACCATGGCAGCAGCGACAACTTTTGTACTCGTCTGCGCCAATATTATGGTATCGTTACTGCGATTTATTATCAAGCCGCATTTACGAATTTTGGTTTTTACGCTTACTATCGCGACTTTTGTTACGATTGCCGACTGCTTTTTAGCGGCTTTCCTGCCGGAAATGAGCGATCAGTTAGGACCGTATATTCCGTTGATTATCGTCAACTGTATTATTATTTCCCGTTGCGAAGTATGCGCGTCTAAACAAACCGTCGTTCCGGCTATTGCAGACGGATTCGGTCAGGGCTTGGGATTTTTACTGGGATTAAGTTCAATCGCCTCCGTTCGAGAAATTATCGGCTCTGGTACCTGGTTTGGACTTCCCGTTTTAACCAATACCGCTTGGGT
>CAYZMZ010000562.1:0-1929 GCA_964479655.1 uncultured Planctomycetaceae bacterium | reverse complement strand
ATCCCGATGCGTCTTTGTCCGGCGGAATTATGACGACCGGTAATTATCCGGGCAAGGCGCAAAACGTAGACCAATTGCGCGACGATATAGACTTTGCTATCAGTTTGATTCCCGGAAAACATCGCCTTAATTTGCACGCGATTTATGGGGAATTTCCGCAGAAGGTCGAACGAACGGATATTACAACGGCTCATTTTCAGGGCTGGATCGATTGGGCTAAACAAATTGGAATCGGTCTCGATTTTAATCCCACACTATTTTCTCACCCGATGTCGGAAACCGGTTTTACGCTTTCCAGTCAAGACGAGGGCGTTCGCCGCTATTGGGTTGAGCACTGTATCGCTTGCCGTAAAATCGCGCAATCGATGGGTGAACAACTTCTCAATCCGTGCGTAAATAACGTTTGGATTCCGGACGGAATGAAAGATACTCCCTATTCCCGACTGCGCTTTAGAGAGAATTTACAGCGATCGTTGGACGAAATATTCGCGTGCGATATAAATCGCGATTACTGTCGAGACGCAGTAGAATCGAAGTTGTTTGGAATCGGTTCCGAAAGTTTTGTACCAGGCTCTCACGAATTTTATATGGGATACGCGGTTAAACATCAAACGCTTTTATGCCTTGATTCCGGTCATTTTCATCCCACCGAAACCATTTCAGATAAAATTTCCAGTGTTCTGCTTTTCGTTCCTGAGATATTACTTCATGTCAGCCGGGGCGTTAGGTGGGATTCTGATCACGTTGTTCTTTTAACGGACGATTTGCAGGCGATTGCTCAGGAACTGGTTCGGGGCGGATTCCTTTCCCGTACTCATATAGGTTTGGATTTCTTCGATGCCAGCATCAATCGAATTGCGGCCTGGGTTATCGGTTCTCGGGCGATGCGTCAGGCGTTGTTGATGGCGATGTTGGAACCGGCGGCTGAATTGTCCAATGCGGAGCATAATTACGATTATACAACACGACTAGCGTTGCTGGAAGCGTGTAAATCCGCGCCCTGGCAAGCGGTTTGGGATCAATTTTGTCTGCAAAGCGGCGTTCCCGTTGGTTTGGAATGGCTTCGAGCGGTTAAACAATCGGAGCAGTCCGCAAGGTATACAAAAGCGAACGCCTAATAATTCAATTTTGTATCCGTTTTTTCAACGAGCGTTTTTATTCAGGAATAATTCTGCTTTAGCCGGATTATTTTTGACTTGAGAACGCTCTGATGAGAATAGACAAATAACCAGTATATACATTTAATTCCTTTATTTATTAGATTAAAAAATGTCCATAACAGTAACTTGTCCAGGTTGTAAAAAGAAGTTTACCGTAAGCGATAAATTCGCGGGTATGACGGGGCCGTGCAAATATTGCAAGACTAAAATTACTATTCCGAAGGTTTCTGAACAGGTAATTGTTCATGGAGGCGAGGCTTTTGCCGACGGAGGACGCAACGCACAGGGAAAACTGGTGTTGAAACCGCTTACCCGTGCCAAGCAGGCGTTCAATCAGAACAAGGCGATTTTTATTGCTCTGGGAATTATAGCCGTCTTGCTGGGAACTTATATACTGGGAAAAGTCATAGATTTTTCCGTGGATAACTGGGAGAATTGGATTATCGCCTCCGCCGGATTATGCGTGATTACCCCTGTAATTGTCGGAGGAATGTATCCGCTGGTAAAAAAAGAAGAAATGTTGGAAAATATACATGGCTTTGAATTGTACTGGCGAACGGCGGTTATATCTGCCGCTTACGTTGGTATTTGGTCGGCGGTATCCTATTTAATGACAATCGGGGTGTTGAATAACGGCAGTCCGCTTTCGTGGGCGATTTACGTTCTTTTGCTGGCCGCGTTTGGGGCGTTTATAACCATGTGCTTTTATGAATTGGAATGGACGTCTGCGATATTTCATACAATAACGTATTTGAGCGTAACCCTTTTA
>CAYZMZ010000561.1:0-1940 GCA_964479655.1 uncultured Planctomycetaceae bacterium | reverse complement strand
ATACTCTCCCTTTTCGTTGCTTACCCAGGCTCTTCCATTCGTAAAAGACGTCGCACCCGCATATTGAGGTTGAACAATAATCGTTCCATCTTCACGCAAAAATCCAATTTTTCCATTTTTCACAATTGGAATAATCCCCTCGTAGGTTTGTAATTCGGGAAGATAATAGAAATAACCAGCCGAGTTTTCTTCGTCCATTTGTTTCAAACAGTCTTCGTTTGCAATTTGCCATGCATCACGAAAACTCCCTCTCTGATTTGTTTTTCCCGCTCTGGTATACATAGTATATTCGCAGGGTATTACAAGTTTTCCGGTCTGATCAATAAAACCAATTTTCCCATTCTTTGCAACAGGAAACAGGTGAATTTCTTTGCACACCTCATCGCCCCTAACTTCTGTAGCTTCTGTAAAGATACAAAAGAAGGAAAGCACAAAAATCAAATAAAAATGGAATTTCATTATGTTTCTCCGATTGATTAAGCGATCGCTATAAAATTTGCCAAGAGCCATTGGTTTTTCCCGAACCGAAAATCTGAAGCTTCGCATCTTTGATATCGGGGTCTCTTTGTGATTTCGGTTTTCGGTTACTTCCAGGGGGTATTGAAGAGCCAACAACATTGAAAATACACTCACCACTACAACAATCGAAGGAAATAGTTACTGTACCTTGCGTTTGAGAAATTGGAGGTTGATTCCAAGCAGGAGGCTGAATTTTAGAATAGTGTCCTAGACCGTTAAAATCTGTCATTGATTGTCCGGAATTTTCTTGTCCAGGGTTCGTCAGTTCCGGATATCGCTTAAATCCCTGAGAAACATCACCAATATACAATTTAGCAGACTCTGAAAATGTTATGGTACCTTTAGAATTTTGTATTTCATTACACTCTTTGAGAGCTTCCTTGTATTTTTCAGGATTACGTTTTTCAACACTTGCTGTCAGAGAGTTTTTCAGTTCACGAAGTGATTTAGGGTCAAATGTTAATAATAAATAGCTGGCTGCAATATCATTGTTTTCAAATTCCATAGTACCAGCATCGTGCGTATTCTCACCGAGTACTTTTAATCGACCAGTTGAATCCATTGAAAGGGAGGTATAAAACCAACCTTCTCTACTAAAATCGTATTTTTTACCAGATTTGCATGTGGAAAAATGAATGTCAATTTTGTTGTATGAAATCAGTCCGCCAACAGGATTGCTTTCTTCCCCGCTTTTTAAAACCTGCTTTTTCAATGCAGTAATATCCGACTTATCAAGATAAAAACCAATCCCAAAAAATACAAAAGCAAAATTCCCGTCACCTGAATATATTTTTATTCCAGAACCAATTGTTTTTTGATTCAATAATCCCAACGAATCACCGTATAGTGTCATGCTATTCCCCACATACCTATACAGATTTGTATCTCCTGCGGCAAAGGAGATTGGGTCTACAGAAATCCACTTGCCGGTGGTTGCGTCGTACCAGCGGTTGAGGTTGTTCTGCAAGCCGGTGGAGTTGTCGAAGTATTTACCGGTATAGCGGAAATTCAGTAGCGGTTCGATAGTTTGAGAGTTCGCTTGCGATGGGTCGGTGGACGATACAAGGTTGCCGAAGGCGTCGTAGATTATATGATTGACGACCGTTGCGGTATCCGTTGCTGGATTGTAAATTACAACATCGCGGATACTGTTCAAATGATCGCCGTAAGACCAGAGGACTTCATTTGATTCGTTGGCGGATTGGGCAACGCGTTCTACCGCGACTAATTCGTCGATATTTGCGCCCCAGAGATTAACGGCTTTCACAACGTCAACTGTTCCAGAAGTGTCGTACTCTAAAACAACCTGTCCGTTATCGTAAATGAATGATTCGGATGTCGTTGTACTGTCGGCAGTATTACTTCTGGCTATCATCTGATTCAGATAGTTGTAAACATAACTGATTACCTCATCTGTTATT
>CAYZMZ010000560.1:0-1954 GCA_964479655.1 uncultured Planctomycetaceae bacterium | reverse complement strand
TCAAAATCAACCCTTGTAATTCTTCTTCGTGGGCTTTGTGTCTTCGTGCCTTCCCGTTAAATTGCCATAAATAAAGCCGATTTTGAATAAAAACACCACGCTGATAATCCGAATTACGGCGCAAGCGCCTTTATTGCGGGTTTGTGGATATCGGGTGCTGAATATCGTCCGTATTAATTCGCCCCCCGTTTTCTCTCTTATCGAATGTATTATAATACTGTCGTGTTACAATATAATATAATGGAAATGTCGGAGCTTTCTGTCAGTACAACGTTCGTCGAGTGCCGCAAAGCGACACTCGACGAACGAGATCCATTTTTTAGTTTGTTTTCATGCCCGCCACTAAAGTGGCGGGTTATGGAGGATTTTCCGTTTGCTTTTTTCATAAAACGCCTTAAAATCCGAACCACGAATGGAAGTTATCCCCTTTATTTTGGAAGTCTATTGAAATAATTCATGCCAGGACTATTTGATCAGTCGGAATTTGAAAATCGCAGTAAAGCTCAGCCGCTGGCGGCGAGAATGAGACCGCAAACACTCGATCAGTTTGTCGGTCAGGAATCCTTTTTGGGCGAAGGAAAGTTGCTGCGTCGGCTGATTGCGGCAGATCGAGTGGGATCCGTGATTTTTTACGGACCGCCGGGAACCGGAAAAACGACGCTTTCCCAGTTGCTGGCAACAGAAACGCATTGTCATTTTCAGCAAATTTCAGCGGTTACCTCTGGAGTGAAAGAACTGCGCGATATTCTAACCAAAGCCTACGATCTGCTATCCCAGGACGGGAAAAGAACGCTGTTGTTTGTAGACGAAATCCATCGATTTAATAAATCACAGCAGGATGTTTTACTGCCCGACGTGGAAGACGGCGTTGTAACCTTGGTCGGGGCGACGACCGAAAACCCCTATTTTACCGTAAACAACGCATTGTTAAGCCGAAGTCGAATCTTCCAATTTCAGGCTTTAACCAACGAAAATCTGAAAACGATTCTATATCGGGCGATAGCCGATAAACAACGAGGACTGGGAAAGTGGGAAATCCATTTGCATGAGGATGCCGCTGACTTCTTGGCAGAACTTTCCGACGGCGATGCCCGGCGAGCGTTGTCGGCGTTGGAAATCGGGGTGTTGTCTACGCATACCTCTCCGATAGAATTTACGCGTGAACTGGCGGCGGAATCCATGCAGAAAAAGGCGGTTCAGTACGACAGAAACGGAGATCAGCATTACGATACCATCTCGGCGTTGATTAAGTCGGTTCGCGGTTCGGACGTCAATGCGGCGTTGTACTGGTTGGCTAAAATGCTAGAAGGAGGGGAGGATTTTCGGTTTCTAACCCGGCGTCTGATTATTCTGGCAAGCGAAGACGTGGGTAACGCAGACCCGTACGCGCTTCAAATGGCCGTCGCCTGTTCTACCGCTTGCGAACAAATCGGCTTGCCAGAGGCGCAGTTGATTTTAGCGCAGACGACGATTTATCTCGCCTTGGCTCCTAAATCCAACTCGGCAACCATGGCGATTGGAGCGGCTCGGAAAGACGTTCAGGAAGGGCGAACGATTCCCGTTCCGGTTTACCTTCAGGACGGACATTACAAAGGAGCGAAGGAAATGGGGCATTCGGTGGGCTATAAATACGCCCATAATTCACCCGATGGAATTGTTGCTGAAGATTATCTGGGGGTAGATAAAGAATATTACGTTCCGACAGACCTCGGGTACGAAAAACAGCTTGCCGCGCGTCTGGAATACATCAATAAGATTCTCAAAGGAAAGCAGGAATAAAAAATTTTTTCTACACGGTTGATTTTTTTCAACTTTATGGTTATACTATGATTACTTGATTTTTTCTATCGGCGCCGTTTTGTAATTTTTATACTATGACTACTTGATTTTTCCTATCGACGCCGTTTTGTAATTTTTATACTATGACTACTTGATTTTTCCTATCGACGCCGTT
>CAYZMZ010000559.1:0-1955 GCA_964479655.1 uncultured Planctomycetaceae bacterium | reverse complement strand
AATCGGAGGCATTGTGAACGATTTGTTTTTATCATAGCTGGCAGTAGGATCGACGGGCTTAACCACAACCTCGGCAGCCGTAATAGGAATATCTAATTCCGGCATAAGAATTTTGCAGTCTACCCCGCCGGCGGTTGCCTCCTGCCATAAAGTTTTAGCGCGTGCCCTATCCCCGCGAGGAAACATAGCCAGATACGTTCCGAAAACTTTTTTCGAGAGCGGTTCTTTCAATCGATTTTTAATAAGATATTCCGCAAAGCTGGAGGGAATCGTTTCTGGCGTAAATCGATAATTATTCCCTTCCACTCGGAGCGTAATACCAGATTCAGACGCGCTTTGAACCAACACGATTTTATCCTTTAAGGTAATTTCTCCGTCTTGAATTTTACTCATAACTTTGACCGCGTACGTTTTCCATTGATTCATGGAACTGGTCAATTCGGTCAGCCGTTCCAGTTCAGCCTTTTGCGAATCGGTTTTAGCAAGAGCATTTGCCGATTTCAAAAGCTGTTCCGCCTGAGCAGGACGAATACCCGATAGTTCTTCACGAACCTGACGTACGGTTTGATTATAATCCTGACAAAAGCCAATTGAGGAAAAACCTATTACAGACGCAGCCAGCAGCAACAGGGGAGTTAAACGCGATAAAATCCTATTTGTATACATAATTATTATTCTTCTTTTCACCCTGTGTATCATCTGAATTTACAAAACACGTCATCCGCTAATAGGGGAACGCTATTATGCGGATACGGAACCCCCAAGACTGTATTCTAACAGTTTTGAGTGTTTTATACAAGCCCACCCACAAAAAATTTTTATTCAGAAAAATTATACCATGACTTCGCGAATTTTTCCGTCGATTCCGTTTGACTTCGCAGCAATACGAATTAGAATCCCTGTTTTACCGATTGAGGCGAAATGAAGATATTGATTTACAGGATTTTCAGGGAACGTTGGCTTACCGTCTACAAAAGTTGCCGCCAAAATGGCATCGTTCTCCTGAAAAAGCCAAGCAGAACCAGGATAAATGCGCCTCCGTTGTTACGCAGCCAACTCATCACGTTATATTTTTCTCCCCCCCTTTACATATTATATTATTGTAATATAATAATATGATAATGTTTATTTCGTTGAAAGATATAATTACATAAAGGAGTAATCAAACAATTGCGTTGACAACCCAATCGAGGATTTTCATTTCGTCCCGTATGAATAACTCCACGTTTTACTTTAAGGTGAAATGAAACGGCTGTTTTGCGGTAATATATACGGAAAATTTCAAGTGAAATCAGTGTAAAAAAGATTCGATAGGGCATCGCATGGAATTGTGAGATATTTCCTAAAAGGAGAATTTATTATGAAAGTAATCATCATCGGAGCTATAGCCGCAGGAGCAAGTGCTGCTGCTCGGTTGCGTCGGCTGGACGAATCCGCAGAAATAATTTTGCTGGAACGGGGGAAGAATTTGTCCTACGCTAATTGCGGACTGCCCTATCATATTGGAGGGGTAATTCCTTCACGCGATTCGCTGCTGGTTATGTCAGCGGAAAAATTCAGGTCTTGGTTTAACGTCGATGTTCGACTTCAAAGCGAAGTTGTCAGTATTAATCGGGCAGAAAAAACGATTACCGTTAATCAGACGTCCGATTCCCCGCAGCAATACGTCCTTCAATATGATAAACTACTTATCGCAACCGGAGCGTCTCCTGTAACAACGGCTATTCCAGGCAGCGGCAATCCCCGTGTAATTCCGTTGTGGACGATTGCTGATATGGATAAAATTATTTTACAGCTGAAATCGGGAATCAAACGGGTTGTTGTTCTCGGCGGCGGTTTTGTCGGATTAGAAACAGCCGAAAATTTACGCCAGCGGGGACTGCAAGTAACTCTGGTTGTACGCCATCAAATTTTAGCTCCCTGCGATGCGGAAATGACGACGTTGTTATTGCAGG
>CAYZMZ010000558.1:0-1980 GCA_964479655.1 uncultured Planctomycetaceae bacterium | reverse complement strand
TTTTCCCGGTGGGGAATCCGCCGCCCCCGCGTCCGCGCAAGCCGGACAATTCGACCTCGTCGCATAATTGCTGCGGGGTCATTTTTAAGGCGGCATTTAAGGCCTGATACCCGCCTCGGGCGATGTATTCTTCGATACTGGTCGGGTCCATTAAACCGCAGTTGGCCAATACCCATCTGGTTTGAGGCGCAAAGAACGGATATTCATCGATAAACGGAACGCCATCATAAGGCTTTCCTTCCCCTCGATGCTGGCAAATTACGTATTCCTGATTCACGCCGCCTTTTAACGCAGTAGACAGAATTTCGTTTACCACCGGGGTATTAACGTGTCCGTACATAACCCGGGTACGACCGGGCAACTGAATTTCAACAATCGGTTCCATGATACATAAACCGATGCAGCCGGTTTCGACGATATCGGCTTCGTATCCAAATTCGTTTAGAAAAGACTTGATTTGCTGCAACGTTGCGGCAGCTCCCGCGCCCAAGCCGCAGGTTCCCGCGCCCAGGTAAATCAAAGGTTTATCGACCGATTCATTTCGGAGTTTTTTCAACTGGACAGCTACGTCGGCGGCTGACTTTTCGCCCGCGACATAAGCCTTTAGGTCGGCATTTACTGACATATTATGTTCCTTGTTGTTATAATGAATAGAAAAACAGGTGAACAGGCTTTACTTACTATACTTTTTTCTTTGTGCCTGAACCGCCTTTATCCCTTCCGAATGTTCTGAATAAGTTTTCGCGCTTTATCAGGACTTAAATTTGCGTGGAAATCTCCGTTGATGGTAATAACCGGAGCCAATCCGCAGGCGCCCATACAGGCGACAACTTCCAAGCTGAACAAACCGTCTTCGGAGGTATTGCCGGCCGAAACGCCGATTTCTTCCTCCAAGGCCGTTTGAATATCTGCCGAGCCTTTCACATGACAAGCGGTTCCGCGACAGACTTGAACGTGGTTTTTACCCACCTTCTGAAAACGAAACTGATTGTAAAACGTCGCTACACCGTAAATTTTACTGGTGGGAACATTCAAAAAACGTCCGACCCGAATTACAGCATCGGGGGAAAGATACCCCTCTGACTGCTGTATATCCTGCAGAATCGGAATTAACGCGTCTTGTCCCGATCCTTGATAATTTTTCAGGATTTGGGCAATCACGTCGTCTTTGCCGCAGCAACTACAAGCACACGAACTCATGAATAACCTCCGAATGAAACAACTAAAAAAGATGTACTCAATTCCTATTGAATACGAATGTATCGATAAATATTTGTCGGTATTCCAATCGATAAAAAATTAATTGTATCGGAATATAAAATGAATTGCAAGCCCTCGGAATGATTTTTTTGCAATTTTTTCAAAAATTTATTTTTTTGATGGGAATAGTCAAGATTTAACAAGAATTATCTAAAAATTTTTGAAAACAGAGTAAAAATGACTTGCACCTAATCGAAAAGTAGTGTATAATGAAGGAAGTTGGAGAAGAATTCGATACGTCATTCCATACCGAAAGGGTGTTTATTGCGATGCAATTGACAAATTCAAGCAATTTTAATAAAAAGATTTCAGATAGTACACGGATTACCTTGGGGGCACTTTCCATAAACACATGCAATATGTCTTCGAGGTTTTGCCCGATATTATTATGGGTAATATGCGGTCTCCTTTTCCAAACTGAGGCTTGGGGACAAACGGCGACAGTCTACTCGCGTTCCAGCGGTGCTAATTTTAATTGGAATACGACCGACGCAATCTGGACGGTCGGCGGGGTAGAGAATCAACCCTGGGTCAACGCCGAAACTAATGCTTTGACGGGAATCGAACTGACGACAACCGCAGCAACGACGGTAACGCTTGCCGATGGAATCGTTACGGATTCTATCAAGCTGGTTTCCGGTACCAGTACGCTGACTTTTACAGGCGGAACGCTTTCGTTTCTCGGATCGGCTACCATCGATGTCAGCGTAATTGGAACCG
>CAYZMZ010000557.1:0-1991 GCA_964479655.1 uncultured Planctomycetaceae bacterium | reverse complement strand
GACAAAACAAAGATTTCGCTCAACTTATGGGGCGAAATCAAAACGACGTCAAGAGAAAAATTCAAGTAGTCATAATATAAAACGCTATAATCAAAACTGATTTATACCTTTTTAAGGTAATTTGTCAATATCTTTGGAAAAATTTCGGGATTATAGGGAAAAATTATATCAAAATCGATTCTTTTCTCTCGATTTTTATTGACTTTTCCTCTAAAAAGAGTTATAATAGAACAGCTAAGTTAGACACGGAATGATTTGGCATATTATACTATGACTACTTGATTTTTTCTAGCGATGCCGTTTTGATTTCGCCTCCTTATAAACAAAAACTCCCGTTTTACCGATTAAGGCGAAATGAAACGACTGTTTTATGGTAACATAAACCGAAAAAATCCAAGTGGCACCAGTATATTTCGGTAACCCCTATTAAGGATAACATATTAAATGAAATCTTATCGTAACAGCGCATTTACCTTGGTCGAATTACTGGTAGTAATTACGATTATAGGAATTATCATGTCGATGGCTCTTCCGGCCTTAAACGGAGCTCGCGAATCAGCACGGATATTAATATGTAAAAACAACCTCCGTCAGCTGGCTCATGCCTGTATTTCCCACGCCTCGGCTAACGAAATGCTTCCCAACGGCGGCTGGGGCTGGCATTTTTCCGGTGCTCCCTCTCGCGGCTTCAGAGAACTTCAGCCCGGCGGCTGGAACTACAACATTCTTCCCTATTTAGATAATACCGCCTTGCATGAAATGGACGGTCCCAAAAGAACCACCACGCCGCTGGTTGCGTTTCATTGCCCCTCCAAACGAAGGGCAATTACGTATCCTTACTACCATTCAGACCCGTGTATGAAATATATTGATTACGGCGGAACCCCCAGAACACTTGGCGTAACCATGATCGCGCGAAGTGATTACGCCGGCAACGGAGGAACCCGAATGGACGCTACACAATCTTCTGCCTACGAACCGCCCCGAGCGAGCGGATCAGGAAAAAGTGATTCTATTTCTGACCTTCGCAAGTTTTGGAAAGGAAAGTACAACAATGTGGACGATTCCTGCGGCGCGTTTTGTGTCGGTTCTGGACACGCCATTCAAACGATTTCCGAAGGAGATGGTTCTACCAATACAATATTAATCGGAGAGCGTCATATCAATCCTGACGACTATTTTAACGGGACAGCCAGCGACGACGACCAAGGCTGGGATCAAGGTTACGACCGCGATACCATCAGATGGGGCGGCTGCGACATCAATAATTTCGGCATGAAAACCAATGAGCCGAATTATACTACGGAAATCATGACTAAAATCAAGAGCTTTTATACCAGAGCCAACTTAAGTAAAAATCAGTGGATTCCCATCCAAGACAAGGCGGGATACGAAAGTCCCTCCCGGTGGGGCAGTCCGCACGGAGATTCCATCAACCTGGCTATGGTAGATTCCTCGGTAAAGTCGCTCAACTACGGTGTTGATCCGTTTGTTTTTTACTGTCTATGCTCGTTCAAAGACGGCATGGGAATTCCGCCGGATACACTCAAGTAGCAAAATTCGGTTCCGCGGTCATTGTTTTTTTGCTAAAAAAGTTATTTTTCCCTTAATTTCGTGAAATTCCTCTTGACAAATTACCCAATATTGTCAAAATGAGGCAGTGGGGAAGTTAGAATAGTTCAGATTATTCCCCTGTCGATATTGCATTACGCAGGTATTGTTCAAATTATCGTCAGGCGGCTGAATTATTTTTTATAAATTCCCCTTAATCAGAGGTTCTAACAACTGTTTTGGTCTGTTAAGAGCGTTCTGATTTTCAATTTGATTTCTTGCAAAAGAGTATACTAATTCCACTTGAATTTTTCCCGGTTTGCATAACAAAAGTCAGTCGTTTCATTTCGCCCTGATCGGCAAAATAAGGATTTAGCTCAACGGTTCGGGCGAAATCAAAACGACGTCAAGAGAAAAATTCAAGTAGTCATAGTATAAAT
>CAYZMZ010000556.1:0-1998 GCA_964479655.1 uncultured Planctomycetaceae bacterium | reverse complement strand
TAAGTGTTGTGGCATATGTTTTTCGTCCATTAACTTTTTCACAGGCGATAGGCGGAATAAAGGCCGAAGAAATTTTAAAACTGGAGCTTTGTCGTGACAGTGAGAAAATAGAAATTTCAAGTGAATCGGAAATAATAGAAATTTACGATCGCTGCACGCGGCATTTTGATCGCAGTGTTAAATCGACGGCGAATCCGTGCCTGCGTATTCCGATTGTACTTCAGGAATATTTTAATGGCAATTATAGTACTTGCGGGAATGGTATTTCTGATTTGTTTTCGGATTTGTTTGCATTTCCCCAAAAAAATCCGCAAGAAGCGTTATCTGCGGATAACAATAAACCGTAAAATAAAAACGACAGTGTAAAATTTAATTTATGCATTCCCAAAATTTAGAACAAATCAAGTCATTTGATATTACCGCTAAAACCGCCAGTGTGCTGTTTTGGTTATTTACCACATTCCATATTTTATTTTGGACAATTGCTCCCTATTTAATGCAGCCGTCGCCGTCCAATTACGATGTTATAGAGGCGTTGGTTATGGCTCGTGAATGGGTGATGGGAACTGTAAAGCACCCTGCTTTGCCATTTTGGGTTTTGGAATCGATATATCAGCTATTCGGACGGACAGATTTCTCTTTGTATTTAGCGGGACAGTTGTGGACGATGCTCGGTTTATGGGCGGTGTGGCGATTAAGCCGCGAGTTCTTATCGTCCGAATCACTTGCTTTGGTAGTCGTTCTTGCTTCAGCCGGCTATCGCTATTTTAATCTGGGAGCGATAAGTTATACAACCAGTGTACCAACGGTAAGTTTATGGTGTTTAACAATATACCTATTTTATATGGCTTTGAAAACCGGTCTGAATAGATACTGGATTATTACAGGATTCGTTTTGGGACTGGGAATGCTATCCAAATATGCGCTTGGATTGTTGGCGATAACCTTGGTGATGTTTTTGTTATACGATTCCCGCAGTCGGTATTATTTGAAATCGATAGGTCCGTATTTAATGACGATAACGGCCTGTCTGGTGTTTCTTCCGCATTTTATTTGGCTGGCACAGAATAATTTTGTCTGTATCTGCTCCGCAAATGAAGTTGTGGTTCGCGGTGATATACCTTTTTTCAAACATCTGGTTTTTGCTTCACGCTTCTTTTTTTCACAAATTTTCCTTTTTATTGCTGTTTTGTTTGGCTTGGTTCCGTTGACGGGCTGCTGTTGGCAGCTTCGTTTTGCCGCGCATGAAGTTACCTCTGAAAAAAAGATTGGTGATAATTATTTCAACTGGTATTTTCTTACCTTTGTGATTTTTGTTCCCTTTATTATTCAAACTCTTCTGAGCGTTATATTTGGAACCTGTCAGCGTCCTGCATACGGTTCCCCTCTTTGGACTTATATTGGTCTTTGGATGTTAATCACATTCCAAATTCGCCGCGATATGGCTGCTATCAAACGGGCTGTTGTTTGCTGTTTGGGCGTGTTGGGAATTATTGTTGCCTGTTACGTCGTCGATTATCAATGTTACTATAGTATTCAGGAGTACAAAATAAAAAATCATCCTGAAAAACAGCTTCATGCGTCGAAAATCCATTTTCCGGGCAAACCGCTCGGAAAAGCGGTAACCGAAATCTGGCAGCAGGTATCTGATAGTCCTTGTCCGTATTTAACGGGTGAATGGCAGATGGCGTGTTATGCCGCCTGCAATATGAAAGACCGTCCTTGTGCCTTGTGCTATTACTTTGGATTGGAACCCGGCAAAAATCCCGTTGGATTGTATGCTTATGATAAAGATGTAATCGCACACGGCGGGGTGATTTTATGGCCATTGGAAACCGATGTTTCGGATGATTTCGTTCCTCCGTGGCTTGAACAGCGCTATCCGACTGCGAATATTTCTCCGGTCGTATTGTCAATTCCGTATTTAACGACAGCGAACGTCCCGCCTTTACGGGTTCGATATGCAATTCTACCGCCTCCGTCAGCTACAAGCCGAGT
>CAYZMZ010000555.1:0-2000 GCA_964479655.1 uncultured Planctomycetaceae bacterium | reverse complement strand
TTATTTTACCGATTAAGGCGAAATGAAACGACTGATGTTTGTTATGCAAACCGGAACAAGTCAAGTGGAACCAGTTTATACTATCACACGTAAATTTTCCCAAAGCTGATAATTTTGCGGCTTTGGCAGAATCCGTATGTAGGGGCAAGGAGAGGATTATAGCAGAATTTCCGATATTGACAAGCTCCTTGAGAGAATTGAGATGGCAGCCATGCCGATTTTTCCATCGAAGCGTGAAATGATCTATTCAACAACATCGATTATCAGACTTTTTGATTTCCCTACGGATTTCCCCGCCGGTTTCTCCGCGATTGATACTGTTTTTTTGAATCTCCCCTATTATCTTTATCTGAATACGGGACTACAGTACCGTATTCACGCAGGGATAAGTCTGATTTTTGCTTGACGGAAAGAGGTTTCTTAACCTCTGTCCGGAATCAGGGAATAAAACTGAGATCGTATTTTGAACTGGTGTACTGACCATCGGTATTGTCGTTCAAATAGCCTGTCAAAGCGGCGTCTTTGATCGAAACGCTGTCTGCATCGGACAGATTTTTAAATCGTCGGGACGCAAATCCGTTCACCGTGATCGTATGTTTTCCATCGGATAAAACCGTACCGCTGCCGGCAGCCACAACGCTTTCAACTGCGTCCGTACCGTACAAGGAAGCGTAATCGGCTCCAGAAGACGAGGTATCGGAAGAATTAATCGCGATTTTTTGGAAGTCGGATACAATAATTTGATAGTTGGAGGAGTACAATTTTGTTTTGGAAACGTCCGCAATAACATAATCGGATTTACCGACTGTTGCAGAATCGTTTAACGTTGCGCTGCTGGTTCCCGTTCCGGCGTAGGCGTAAGTATAGAAAAATCCAGTGGCTGTATAACGGGCAAAATCGTTCGTATAGGTTGAATTTCCCGACTGCGCGGTTAGCGTTTGATTGGCGGTCGAACCCGTATAACGCACGGTATCTTTTCCTCCGTTGACAGAACACAGATTTACGCTTGTTAAGCAGGCAAAATACGCTCGGAAGCGTTCTCCAACGTATTGAAAAGCGTTATCCGTAATACTGAATAAATCGTTACCTGTACTGTCGTAAATGGTTGCAGTATTTACTCCCCCGGCGTATTGAGAAACGTTTAATTCTTTCATGCCAGACGCCTGCCAGGAAACAGAACCGGTAGTCCAAACTGCCGTTTGCGTACTGATATTCAAAACGAGATTGTCTGCTTTGCTGGAATCGTAAAAGGTAACCGTATCGTCGGAATCGGCGTTGATTGTCGTTTTTTCCGCACCGAAAGCCATGATAACAAAGCCCTCTCCATTAATTAGAGTGTAACTTTGATAACAGCGAATAGAATCCGCTCCCGCAGCAGAGATATAGGTAAATGTATCTGTTCCCTCATTCAAATTGCACTGAATTGAAGTAATTTCCGAAAACGAATAAGTGAGTTTCTTTCCGTTAAACGTAAATACCCAGCCAGTTCCCGAACCGTTTACCGACAACGTGTCGGAATTGGAAGTTCCCGTAAAAATAATCTTGTTTTTATCGATCATCACGCCGTCCGGCAGAACGGTTGAACTGCCGGAAGATGATCCGCTGCCCGTTTCGGGAGTCGTCGGAGAGGTACTGCCGGAAGATGATCCGCTGCCCGTTTCGGGAGTCGTCGGAGTGGTACTGCCGGAAGACGATCCGCCGCCGGTTTCGGGAGTTGTCGGAGTTGTTTCGCCCTTGTATTCCAGGGATAGAATACTTTCAACGGCTGCCAATACATTTATTCTGTTATAGTACGTTCCCGTTGCGGAATCGTATACTTTATCGGCAGTTGAAACCATGACAGAATAAATATCTTTTTGGGTAACCGAATCGTATCCCATCGTAGCATAGGCTTCTCGCAGCAGACAAGAGACACCGGTAATAATAGGCGTTGCCATGCTGGTTCCGGTCATTCGGGTATAATCGTCGGAAATCTTGTTATTGTTCCCCAAATAATCTGG
>CAYZMZ010000554.1:0-2011 GCA_964479655.1 uncultured Planctomycetaceae bacterium | reverse complement strand
TGAGAAAGAAGGTTGTCCGCTGCATTTTGTTGCCCGTCCGGGCGCGTTTTCCCGCGATAATCTGGAATTTCAGCCGTTTTATAGTTTGCACGGAAGACGTAATTGCATCTTTTTTGATAAGCTATCAAGCGAACAATGGAATCAGCGCAAAGCCGAACTTCAGGAAAAACAGCTTTTTGAAAAGCGTCTTCAGGAAAGGACGGTTGATACGGTGGCTCCCGGAGAGATGCAATCCGAACGAGATCACAAAGTTGTCGGCGAGCAGTCCGATACCGGCGATTTTAACAATCGGAAATTCCGACATGCGATCGACGGCTGGTTTTCGTATCAGGTTAAAGTTGATCCAAACGCCGAAAACGAACTGACCTGTACGTTTTGGGGTTCAGAAAGCGGACAGCGAAAGTTCGTTATTTTAGCTGATCAGACGGAAATTGCCCGCGTTTCTCTCGGCAATAACGCCCCCAACGAGTTTTATCAAACTACGTACGTTCTTCCGAAATCCGTAACCGATGGCAAGAGTACCATTACACTGAAATTTCAAGGGGAGCCAGGAAATTTTGCCGGCGGCGTATTTGGAATTGCTGTACGGAGAGCGGAGTCAAAATAGTCTAACGTTGTTAAACGGGATTTATACTATGACAACGCGGTTTTTCCTATCGAGCCGTTTTGATTTCGCAACAGTATGAATCAAAACGCCTCGTTTTACCGATAAGGCGGAAAGGAAACGGCTGTTTTATGATAACTGTACTTTCCCCGAATTTTACGTACTTAATATCCTGTCGTACAGGCTGGTTTTACTGACGCGTAATATTTCTGGGTTTAGAGTTTGGTATGATAATCAGCCGGAAAATCAGCCGGATAATCAGCAGGGAAATTTTAAGTGGAATCAGTTTACTTGAAATTTTCCCTTAAATAAAGACTGCTGGGTATAATCTCACCTGTTTTTTATTCCATTTTATTGAAATAAACCAGGAGAATCGTGCGGATTCATTTTAGGTGTTTCCAAAAAGATGTTCATCCGCGAATCGTTGGGCGATAAATTAATTTTCAACGAGGGCTGCGGAGCGGTTTCGGAGCTTATATCCGTCTTTTTTTTGTCCTTTTTGATGTTTGTTTCCAACGAATCCGTTGAGAAATATCCCGCAACGGCGGACGAATCGGTGTCTACAGGCGGTTGGCTGGACGTTGTTCCTAAAATATATTTTCGGCCGTGGTCCGGCTTTTTAGAAGCGACTCTTGGACGGCGTTTGAGGCGAGGCTGGGTTACCTCGGCGGTACCGCTGACCGCGTTTTTGTACGAAGAAATAAATAATCGGCTTCCTTTTTTGTCTGAAAGGGTTTGCGCCGCGTTGTTCCAGTCAAAACGACCGTAATCGTACTGTTCCAAAGCCGGAATCGACTGCCATAAATCAGACGCGTGAAATACGCCGTCTTGAATTTGCTGCGGATTGATTATCGGCGGAGCAATTTTACTTCCGGTTACATAAAACGGAGCGCCGATTTGAGCCGAACTCGGATCCTCGAAATCCGCTTCGTAAAGCAAACTTCCGTCTGGACGGACGTCAATTACTCCCCGATTGAAAATTCGACTGGACAGTTCTTCCGCCGTTACAATATTATCTGTAATAATCTGATTTTGCGCCTGCGTTAATTCTGCGGATAAGAGCACCAATCCGACAGCAATTGAAAAAAGTCTGTTCATTTTATTTACACCCTTGGAATTTAAACAATACTTGGTTTTGGTTCTACTTGAAATTTCCCGGTTTATGTTTTACAACGTCATAAAACGACTGCGGTTTGTTATTCAAACCGGAAAAAGTCAAGTGAAAGCAGTATACGCATTTTACTTGACTTTTTCGGGGTGAGCGAATCTTTTGGAAAACACTTTTATCAACTGGAAGACCGGCGTTTCCAGGAAAAATCAAGTAGATTTAGTAAAATAATTAATTTAGTAAAATAATTAATTGAATAACGCATCGACGTATTGGTCGGCATTGAATACGGCGAAATC
>CAYZMZ010000553.1:1778-2025 GCA_964479655.1 uncultured Planctomycetaceae bacterium | reverse complement strand
TCAAGCAGCTCAATCGGGAAGATTACCTTCGTATTTTTGGTTCGGAGTACAATACCGTTTGTCCGCTTTCAGATTCTCAACTGAATCAGCAATACAAAACTTACGGAGAAATCGACGCGGAAATATTACTGACCTTAAAAAAGGACGATATTCCTTTTTCCATGGCGAGTCTAAGTTTGCTTCATAACGGTTTTTCACGGCGAAGCTGGCTTCTCCCCGGTCGGGATTTATACAAGGGAAACGGCAG
>CAYZMZ010000553.1:0-1768 GCA_964479655.1 uncultured Planctomycetaceae bacterium | reverse complement strand
AATCCAAAGACAAGCACGACAATTGCGTTCAGGACGACGATTTACCCGGCGGGAATAATCATTATGAAATCTGGATATATCGAAATTCGGAGATTATCGGCGGAAAGCCGGTTGAAAAACTCATGCTTCGCGATTTACCGGGTGCTCAAACATTTTCTCCTGACCGACTTTATATTACCCAGGTAAAGGAGCGGTCTGTTCAGGAATGGATTGACGCCATTCACGGCGCCGTTTCGGAGACGAATTTGAAGTCGCCTTTTTCGGATCATCAAATGCCTGTCCGGTTGATGTCTGAAATATATCGGTCGTACTGCGCCGGAATAAACGGACGTTCGCCAGTACGTACAGTTCCATGGCAATAAATACATCAAATAGGATAATTATATCATGAACCAGACCATTCGGGCTTTAGCGGAAGCGATTGAAGATTCCGACGTCCATTTCGCATCGAATTATCCCGGCTTTCATTCCAACGAATTGCAAAGCGCGTTGAACATGCCGATTACCTCCGTCGATGAAAAAACGGCGTTCGCTTACGCCTGGGGGTGTTCGCTGGCTGGAAAACGAGCGGTTGTATCGTTTAAAAACGTGGGACTCAATGATGCTGCCGACGCCTTTCTGGGCGCCATGTTTATCGGTTCCAAAGCGGGGCTGGTTTATATTCTTTTTGACGATTGCGATATTCAGCATTCACAAAACAGAATTGATGTTCGCCCTTATTTTGATATTTACGGCGGTCTTTGGTTTGAACCCCGAACGGTGCCCGAAGTTTACGCGCTTACCAAACAGGCGTTTGTTCTTTCAGAACGTTTTCAAATTCCAGTCGTTGTTAGAATTACCAATATTCTTTACAATAACGGTATGATGACTTCCTGTTGGGAGCGAACCGCAGACCGTGCGCCGGAAATAGCTCCCCTTTCCCGGATGGAGAACGCGTCGCCTTTTGTCGCCCATCCGTCCCAGGCGCACGCTCAGGAAATCGAATTAAAACGAAAGCAGCAGCAAATCGACCTATATATCGACGCCTTATATGCGGATTGGCCGTCCCGTGTAACAGATTCGGCGGATTTTATTTGCGGAGCCAAACGCGCTCTTGCCGTCCAAAATGCGCTGCGAATATTTACTCTGCCTATTCCCCAAAAACGAATACGGCGATTATTTGAACAGTCAACTATAAAAGAGTTTACGGTATACGAACACGGTGCAACGCCTTTTTATCGGAATCATATCGCCGCAATACTTTCGCCTTTGGAGATAACGTCAAAATTTATGCCTTTACCGCACGGAATGCGTTTTGCGTATCACAACAGAGATTATATGGAATCGCTGTTTGCCCCCTTGCGTCAAATGGAAAAGACCGTTGTTTTTGGCGATTTAGGCTCTTATACAATGGATCCAGGCAGAACTATCGAGGCGGCCTTGTGTTTCGGAACTTCAACCGCTGCGGCTATGGGATTTGCCAGCGCAAGACCCGATTACCACACCTTTGTTGTAACCGGAGACGCTGCCTATATTCATTCAGGACAAGTCTGTTTGTACGAAATTGTACAACGAAAAATCAACATCGGTATTTTTATTCTCGAAAATCAGGGCGCGCAGGGAACTGGTGGACAAAAAATTCCTGGTAATCTGCATCAGGTATCCTCGCAGGTAAACTTGCGGGAATTTGACTTCCACTCAATGACGGCTAACGATATAAATTCCCTTTTGCTGTCGATGCAAAAGGGCGTCAATGTTACGATTCTTCATACGCTTCAACAGGAACAGA
>CAYZMZ010000552.1:0-2028 GCA_964479655.1 uncultured Planctomycetaceae bacterium | reverse complement strand
GTTCGCCTTTCCGCCTGCAACGCGCAGTTTACCGTGGCGATTGTTTATCGATACCGCAGCCGATGCCGGACAGGATATTTTCCTGAATCTAAACGGTCCGCCTGCTGCCGTCGATGAAATGTTCCAGATGGAAGGACGTTCTCTCCGCTGCTATATTGTCAGCGGAGAATAACCGCTGAGGGGAGTTCTACTATGACTACTTGATTTTTCCTCTTGAAGTCGTTTTGACTTCGCCGCCGCAAGAAGAAAAACTCCCTTCCCCGTTTTACCGATTAAGACGAAACAAAATTGTGCTATATGATAATATAGTGCCGGGAAATTTCAAGTGGAATCGGTTTAGTGCTTATAATTCAGCGTTGTACTTGATAATTTAATCGATAGTATTCGCTTAAATGGGTGAGAAATTCTACCAGCAATTGGTCTGCCCGAGCCATTAAATGCCGCGTAGATCGCCCCCCGTTTTTTTCAATTAAACCGTCTAACGCTTTCAGATGCACTTCAATTACCTCCGGTGCGGAGATATTGTTTTCAACCAGAACTTGAACGAGGGAAAGTACCTCTTTCGGTAAGCTGCCGACTCCCATAATAACATAAGTTTTGAGAATATCTTTATACCATTGAATGAACTCTTTGGGCGCTGTTTTTTTATTCGGAACCTGTCCGGTATACTGATTTTCCCGCTGATAACAAAGATTGAAAATATCGCCGCAGGTAGTTTTTTGTTCAGAAAGAATTTTCTGGGCTTCCTCCTGCTCCCGGGATTGAATTTGATCCTGTTCTTTTACCAGTCGGATATTTTCTTCTTCCAGAGCAAAACGCTTCATAGCGCGGGACATCGTCCAAAGGAGATTTCTTACCGTCGTTGAATGGATACACAAATAATCATCTGCCCCCACCTGAAAACAGCGGGATTTCATTTCAGAATCAGGTAAATCCCCCACGACAATAGTCGCGGCGTTAATTCCTCCCGAACGGTAACCGGCAATCAGATTAGGAGCGTCTAATTCGTTGGGAACATGGCTAACGATAACCGCGTCGAAAACGTTTTCCCGTAAAGCGATCAATCCATTTGTACTGCCGTGCGCTTCGTGCAATTCGATTCGGGAAGAGGAATCAGACGCAAACGCCTCCGCCAGCCACGCTCCGGTGCGATGTTCGTCGGAAATATACAATACACGCATTGAGGTTGGAATACGAACATGTCCGCGAATCGATTTCGTTGCCCCTTTTCGGGGGGCTAAACCGCGCCGATTAGAATACATCCCTGTTGTCCGAACGTTATATTCCGATTGAATTGTTACTGACATTTCGCTCCCCGATTTACATGGTTTTAACGTTGTCGTTGAATATCTGGCGATACTAACCGACTGAAAAATAACGTATTATACTATGACTACTTGATTTTTTCTATCGACGCCGTTTTGATTTCGCCAAGTATGAATTCATACTCTCAGTTTTACCGATTAAGGCGAAAGGAAACGGCTGATACAGGGTTATACAAACGGGAAAAACTCAAGTGGAACCAGTATTACAAAATCCAAACCACTTTCAATAATCGGACTGTAGCAATTTTGAGGATTGAGGTCAAGAGCATTTTTTTCTTCGTCCCCCGCCGATTTTGAATACTGCTTGGGATGTATTGCCCCAACCGCGTAGTTTCCGTAAATTTGAGAAAATTACGGGAAGAATCTAACGGGAAGGCACGCCTCCGAGCCGGGGAGGCGGTTCGGCTACCGTCGGTTGCCCAAAAATTAGTTAGCAGGGTAAAGGGAAGAATTTTACCGGAAGGCACAAAGGCACGAAGTTCACGAAGAAGAATTATAAAGGTATATTTTGAATACCGCATTGGATGGGAGTATACGCGGATTTGTAACATAAGCAAATTTTCGGCAACGGGCGGTAGCCCAACAGGGAACCCCGCCTCGGGGGCGTCCTCGCCTTTGAGCGGTCATCCTCGGCCGCTTAATATTGCCGATTTTGAATACCGCTTGATTCGCTGCCGGGGTCTTAACCTCTTTAGAGGTTTCT
>CAYZMZ010000551.1:0-2050 GCA_964479655.1 uncultured Planctomycetaceae bacterium | reverse complement strand
TGCTCAGTAAAATTGACATCGTTTTGGCAGGACATGCCGCTCAGAAAATTTGCGGTGTATTGGGCGAAGGCGCGTACAACGACTTTAAACAGGCAACCAGCTACGCGTTCCGATACTTTCAGGCCGGCTTTGGAAAAAACGCCTCATACGTGGTTTTTCCGGGCAACGAAGAGTCTGAATTAGAACGGAAAAAAATCATACCCCTTGCAGAGACGCTCCTTCAGGAACGAATGTCAAAAACCATCGACTTGCTTACCAATAACCAGAACTTTCTGATGAAAATTGCAAACGAATTGGAGCTTCGCGGCATCCTCTTTGAAGATGACTTTATTCGTCTTGAAAACGAATTAAATCAGCATTGTAATATCGTAAACTAACGCTCCTTAACGTAGCGTATATTTACACCATAGAGTTGAGTTACATCCAACATGCGAATCGTTGATTCGCATGTTCACCCTTTACAAAAACAAGGAGTACTTTACTATGACACAAACAAATTTTTGGACACCCGTTTTTCCCAAACAGGAAATGGAAACGCTCATTTCGCTTCGCAATCAGACAGCAACAATGTCCATGTCAGGAAGACAGGTAATCATCGCAATTATTGACGATGTAGAGCATGATTCACCAGCCTGTTTCTGGGTAAACCCTAATGAAGTTTATCTACGCATGAACTGGTGTTCGTGGTATAAAGTTTCCACCGATAACACGGAGATTACTGCAGCCCTGGGTCAACGAAACGCAGCAACACTGACCTATGTTGTTAATAATGTTCAGAGGGAGTATTCCATGCCGGTTTATCGTATTGATCATCTGCCTGAAAATATCTTTGCTGAAAGCATTTCGGAGGGAACCGTGCGTTCTGCCATAGATAGAAAATTTCCGGTATTCATCACCGATCTGAATCCCGGAAATTCCCATGACGCCGTCAAAAAATATCAACAGATGATTGAACAGTGTTTTCCAACGCTTAGGATACTGCGAAAATTTACGGATAAATATAATTACAAATTATTGCACAACTTTACGGATGACAGAAATAACAATTTCGTAATTATTGACGTGAACCACCATTACCTGCTCATTAATTTATTTAATCCGCCCTATCAATGGCAATCCGAAAAACTATGTTTCGATACGATGGACGACTTGTTTGGGCATTCAAGCAAACCAAGAGGTTTTTCTCCTTTGGCGGATAATTTGAGAATGCGCCGCAAACTGGAAAGAGCTATCAATCGAAAAATCTGTTCACTGATTTTGTTTGACGATACAAATATCCATTTTTCGTTCGAGTTGCAAAAACGCCTCTGGGACAACCTGCGTGTATTACTTTGCTACACAACCAAACCCAAAGCGACTAGAAATAGCGGTTACAATTCGCTTAAATCCGTGGTATCCAAGTGGAAACAAGCTGTTAAAAAGCAGCCTGTTGAAGATGATGACAGCGATCTGATAATTCATGGCATTTAAGATGAACAATAATTACACTGCTGGACAATTGTCCGATTGATATACAGGTTTTCCGATGTTTGTCCGGCGATTGCATGTTCAGCGGAAAGGACAATTCGCTTTTCAAACGGATTACAGAATTCTTAAACCGATCAGTAATCCGTTGCTGTTTTAAGACTGCCGGAAAAAATACGGGGGGGTATACAACAATCACACAGAAACGTTTTGCCGCTTAGACGTAAATACGATTAAAGACTAAACTCTGCAATGCCAATCATTGAAACAATAATATACACTGATATTATTGTCGTAATATCAGCAGTATGAGTACAAAATTTTTTGCGTCCCCTGTTTGAAGGCAAAAAATGATTCTCCCCCCTTGTCAGAAAACGGGAATCGGGTAGAATCTGATGCAGAATTGGGAGTTTGATAGACGTAGTTAAGGCTTTACTTTGATTACGCACTTTATTTCGACTTCGATTTATGCCTCAGTGGCGCAATTGGATAGCGCATCGGTCTTCGGAACCGAGGGTTATAGGTTCGAATCCTACCTGAGGTATCAGCCCTGTTTGCAATGAGTTGCAAGCAGGGCTTTTCTTTT
>CAYZMZ010000550.1:1478-2052 GCA_964479655.1 uncultured Planctomycetaceae bacterium | reverse complement strand
GTTGGAGTAAGTGCTT
The DNA here is from genome assembly GCA_964479655.1 of uncultured Planctomycetaceae bacterium. Taxonomy (GTDB): domain Bacteria; phylum Planctomycetota; class Planctomycetia; order Pirellulales; family Thermoguttaceae; genus RUG11551. The sequence continues at coordinate 2,036 of CAYZMZ010000550.1, read as the reverse complement.
TAATCTCTTTAATAAGTTCATCGTATAAATCTGTTTCTGAATCGTTGGGAGGAACGTCGGCTTTCGGATTTTTTGAATCGGATAAATTTGAGTCGGCTGTTTTAAACTGACCCGATTCAACGGGACGGTTTTCAGAGGGCATAAAATCGTCTGCGGAAAAACGAATCGGCTGTAACTGAATCGTTTGCGTAGACGCGGAATCGGCAACCGGAGCCGTTTGGTTGGAAACGTAAACGCCGCTGTCTGAAACCGGAGGTTCCGCGTTGTTATTAGAGTTGTTACTCTTGTTGTTATCTGCGTTGATATCCGGTCTGCTATCCGGTCGGTTATCCAAGGGAATTTCAGAGGAGCTTTGGTTTCCTATGAGTTTATCCAAAGGGGTAATATAATCGGAGGATTCGGATTCAACATCGGATTCTTCCGCCGGATTATTTATAGAGCGTTCGTAGGATTCCAAAACCCCTTTTACTGCCCGGAGCGTTGAACGGCGTCTGGACCAGCCGTATTCGTCCGAACGGCTTAATTCCGATTCCGATTCCAGCGGAGCGTTTGCTTGAG
>CAYZMZ010000550.1:0-1468 GCA_964479655.1 uncultured Planctomycetaceae bacterium | reverse complement strand
GCAGGGGGACGGATAGCTTTTCCGGATTTTCCGCCTGCGTATCGAACAGCGAGATTGGCTTTAATTTAATCGGAGGCAACGTTATTTTATCGACGGGAATAACATCGTCTTCGCTTTGCCAGGAATCGAATACTGAATCGGTTTGCGAGTTTGAATTAACTTGGGCGTTTGAATTGTCCTGCGATTCTGAATCCGTCCGCAAGTTTGAATTGCCCGAGGGAAACAAAAGAGAATCCCGCGAATTGACGGAGGCTATTTCCCAATCGGTTAAATGGTCTTGCGAGGGCAAGCGGTCTTGAGTAACAAAGCGGTCTTGCGAAGCCAAGCGAGTTCTTGAATCCGTCGATAGCCCTGCGGTTGAATTAGCGGCGGGACGAAAAGACGGCTGCGGACGATTACTTGCTAGTTCTCCGGTACTCCAAACCGTATCCCAGTCGGAGGTTAGGTCTGGAATCGACAGGTGCGGAGCGTCAATCGGACGGGAAGAACGTACCGCCTTTGCAGACGTTGCGGATAATTCAGATACTCCTTCGGCTATCCCTTCAGGTGAAGTTGAACTATCCGATTCGTCCTGATTAGACGGACTGCCAGAGGACTTCTGCGCCAGTTGACGAGAATATTCCATCAGTCGTTCTAATCGTTCCTTTTCTGTCATAGCAACAAAATTAACTTCGTAAGGTTTCTACCGGCTGCATGGAGGCTGCGCGCCAAGCGGGGAAAATACTAGCTAAAACCGCAATTAAAATCGCTCCGAGCATAATATAAATGACGGTCGACGGTTCGACGTAAACGGGAATCCTGTAAAAATAGTAAATATCGGGGTCGAAAATCGGACGTCCTGTAACTTTTGATATGAAATCTGAAATTTGATTAATGTTTCTGGTAAAACAGAGACCGAATAGCAGACCCAAGCCGGAACCGACCAAGCCCATAACCAAGCCGTACAGGAGAAAAATTCCCATAATACCGGACGAGGACGCGCCCAACGCCTTTAAGATACCAATATCTTTGATTTTTTCCGCAACGATCATATAAAAAATCGTTAGAATATTAAATCCGCAGACAAAAATGATCAAAAACAGCAGGACATTCAAAACCGCTTTTTCGACTTCTACGGCGGAAAGCAAATTATTCCGTTTGTCTTGCCAGGTTTCTATTACGTAATGACCGGGCGCGATGGCATCAAATTCGTCTCGAAGCATGTCGCGTACGATCGGTCCGTCTTTTTCATCTTTCAGCTTGATACGAATCGTATTGATCATCCCTTTGTTCGAGGCGGGATCGAACATTCCGCGTAAATGCTGCATCGTATCCAGCGGAATAAAGACGAACGAGGAGTCGAACTCACTCATTTTAGATTCGTACAAATCGACTACCGTGAAATTGTCCGTAATACTGGTCGGAGGCGTTCCGCAGGACGCCATGGTTAATTTAAACCCCCAAGTTGACAGTGTTGTTGATATAATGG
>CAYZMZ010000549.1:0-2072 GCA_964479655.1 uncultured Planctomycetaceae bacterium | reverse complement strand
GACTGGAACGATAGACTGGAACGATAGACTGGAACGATAGACTGGAACGATAGACCGGAACGAAAAAAATGGATTATCGGGGATTTGTTGAGACTTATCGGGGATTATCGAGGTTTACCGGATTCGATATTGCCGGTCAGAATTTCGTTTTCTCTTATTCTCCCTAGAAAATATTATTAAAGATGGTATAATGAGGGGAATAATTTAACGGTGAATCGTTTGTTTCGATTCCCGATATACGTATACCCCTTGAGATTTTCCGGTTTGTATAACCCGTTCTCCTTCCGTTTCATTTCTCTGTTTCATTTCGTTCTAATCGAGAAATCAAAGGATTAGTTCGATTCAGGGAGAACGGAATCAAAACGGTACCGACTGGAAAAATCAAGTAGGCATAGTATCCCCCCCTGTATTGAACTATAAAACATCATGAAGAAATTTATCGTATTACTTTGCTGTTTATTTTTTATTGGCTGCAATAAACCCAAGCCGACATCGGAAACAATTTCCGTTCCCGGCGGAAAAATTACGGTTTCAACGATCAATCCGTCTGACGTAGCCCCGATTCAGCCGGGGTCGATCCAATCGTTAATCATTCCGGAAGGAAAAGACGCGGATTCCGTATTGGAATCGTTCCCCAATCCCGGTTCTACCAACGTATTAAAATTGGATAAATCTTTGCTTACGGACAACGGACTGAAAAAAGTATCGGCGTTTATCAACCTAAAGCAGATTTTACTGGCCAATACGTCTACCGGAAATAAGGCGGCAGAATATATCGCCTCTTGCCCGCAGCTGGAGCGAGTACGCTTAGCAGGTACAAAAATAACCGATGAAGGAATAGTCAAGCTGGCAAAATTACCCAACCTGAAAGACCTGGACGTATCCGAAACAGCGGTTTCAGACAAAGGCGTTGAGGCTTTGATGGAAACGAAATCCCTGAAAAAACTCAATCTCTATTCTACCAAAATATCGAATATTGCTACCGAAAGTATTCGCTCTATGAAACAGCTAACCTGGCTGAATTTAGATAATACCGAGGTTTCAGATGAGGGTATAATCAACTTGACAGGATTGGATAAGCTGGAGTTTTTGCATATCGGTAGAACCAATACGACCGATGCGATTATTCCGGTTTTGGAATCGCTGAAAAATCTGAAGACCGTTCATATTTCCCGTACCAAAATTACGCAGCAAGGCGCGGATAAACTTAAAAAAGCGTTGCCGAACTGCGAAATTATCTATTTTGTAGAATAATCCAAGGTTTTATAGAATATCCAAAAGCATTTTAGAATATCAAAGGTTTGCAGAATATCCAAGGGCGTTGAAAAATCATGTCAGAAACAGCCGAAGAATTTCGAGATCGATTAATCAATCAGTATAATCAGATTGCTCGTTTAGCCGGAGCGTTGGCCCATGAAATAAAAAACCCGCTGTCTACAATTCGGCTGAATCTGGATTTAATGGCGGAAGATTTGGAACAGCCGCAATCCCAGCGCGAACGTCGTGCGATGGTAAAATTGGAAACCGTAAGAAACGAATGTAAGCGGTTGCAAAATCTGCTGGACGAGTTTCTCAACTTTGCTCGAGCCAGGCAGTTGCAATTACGTCCCGGCAACCTGAATCACGTGGTTCAGTCGGTACTCGACTTTTTTATGCCGGCGGCGATAGATTCCCGAATCGAGTTATCGGCGTATCTGTCAAACGACCTGCCGTCTGTTATGCTGGACGAAGAATCGTTTTATCGCGCGTTGTTAAATCTGATTCTCAATGCCCAGCAGGCAATATGTCAGTCGGCTGAAAAAATCCGTCCGGCTGAAAATCCGCCCAATATCGGCGAGGACGCTAAATTATCCCAACCGTACCTGGAAAAGGAAAAATCCGATAGTATCGCAGGGCGAATTACCGTACGAACGATGGCAGAAGCAGACGGCGTTACGCTGGAAATTATTGACGACGGACCTGGTATGAACAAGGCGGTTGTTCAAAAGGCGTTTGATGCGTTCTATTCGACAAAACGCGGAGGCTCCGGACTGGGATTACCAACCGTTAAACAGGTTGTTGAAGCGCACGGC
>CAYZMZ010000548.1:0-2080 GCA_964479655.1 uncultured Planctomycetaceae bacterium | reverse complement strand
GAAACGACTGCGGTTTATTATGCAAACCGGAAAAAGTCAAGTGGAACCAGTATAAATCGGCGGTTTTATGATTACAGAAACAGGGAAAATTTCAAGTTGACCCCGTAAATATTACCGATATGAGAAGAAGCGTTGTTTCCCCCTATCTGGAGTTTTCACGTCAAGCGATGGCAACCGATTTTGTTTTGCAACTCAATGCAGGGCAATATTCCACCGATAAAACCGCCGCTTTAGATGCGCTGGACATTGTATCCAGACTGGAAAACGAATTAAGCTATTTTAAGACAGATAGTATAATCGGTCAACTCAATCGCGAAGTACCTCACGTTCCGGTATTTCCCAGTACACCGATTTATCAACTACTCCAGCTTTGTCAGGAATTATACCTGCAAACGTCGGGAGCATTTGATATTTCGTCCGGTCAGCTTTGGGAATTATGGGGATTTTCACGTCGTGAAGGGCGCGTTCCTTCACCGGAACAAATAGCCACAGCGTTAATTTTTAGCGGATACGATACGCTAACTTTTGACGCTTTGCAGCAGTCCGTTTGCCGAACGAATGACCAAGTCCGATTTAATTTGGGCGCGATCGGAAAAGGCTACGCCTTGGATAGAAGCAGTCGATTTTTGCTCGACAGCGGAATATCGGATTTCCTTTTTCACGGAGGTCAAAGCAGTGTTGCCGCCCACGGCAATCGAACCGATCAGCAAGGCTGGTCAATAGGAATCCATAATCCGTTGCGTCAGCCAAGCGCGGCGGACGGCTCCTCAACGCGGCTGGAAACAATTCAGTTAAATAATCAGGCGTTGGCTACCAGCGGCAGTCAAACGCAGTTTTTCCGCGCGGGCGGAAAGCGGTACGGGCATATAATCGACCCGCGAACCGGTCAGCCATCGTTGGGCGTTTACAGCGTAACGGTAATCGTTCCGTTGTACTCCAAACAAGGAGAATACGATTGTTTCGCCGCCGCGCGGGCAGACGCCTTGGCGACGGCCTTTTATATACTCGGCTGCCAGGCGGGAACCCAATTTTGTGAACTTAATCCCGGATATAAAATGATTTTTGTGGTACCTGATACCGAGAAAAATCGACCGTATCAGATAATCCATACAGGAGAAGACTTATGAAGTCGATAAGATTCATTTCAACGTTGATTCTGCTTTATTTAACAGCGTTTTATGCGACTGATTCCGTGTTGGGGCAAATGAGACGGAATTGTTTATCGGACCTGCCGTTCGGAAAAACGGTTATCAACAACGGACGGTTGACCTATATTCCGACTGTCCAAACGCGCCAACAAACCACTTCATCCGTCAACGAAGTTAAACAGTACATCAAATTTGAAAATCTTAGTTCAAACAATTTTAAAATGGAGTTTATCTCCGTTTCTCCTACAATTACACAGGGAATAAAATTTTCGTCAACCCAAAACGTGGTTCTTTGCTGCGATTACAACGGAAAGAGTAAATCCGCCAAAAAGAAACCATTTAATTTGCTAGGTGATTTATTGGGCGGCCCGAAAATCGAGGTTCGTCAGGTAATAACGACCTCTGACGACGCAGACGATTTGGAAATTCCCCCTTCTGCGGACAATAGCAAGAAAAAAAATAAGTCCGAGGAAATAAATCTGGAATCTAAAATTCCGTTTAAGGCGGTAATTATTCAACAGTCCAACGCCCCTATTCGGTATATTGTTCTTCAATCCAATTCTGAATTGGTCGAATTCAATTCAAACAGTATCTGGGAATTACTAGTTCAGGTTCCTCCGACTTATCAGCCGCCGCTGAAACGGATGCTGGAATTTTTTGACGGGAAAGCAGAGTTTGCCAATTTGATTCATCGAACCTTTAACGCTATTTCCAAAGTCCCCAAGCAGGATGAAAATTTGCAGCAATCGTATCAAAAATGGGTTGCTCAGCTTTCCAGCGATAATTACATGGAGCGTTTTCAGGCTCAGGAAAATCTCCAAAAGGCAGGAAGTCCCGCTATTCAGTACATGCAAACGATAGATAAATCCAAACTTGACCCGGAAACCATGATTCGTATTTCCGCCCTGCTAAACTCAACGGAATTATCGGTT
>CAYZMZ010000547.1:0-2084 GCA_964479655.1 uncultured Planctomycetaceae bacterium | reverse complement strand
TGAAAATGAGTTTTCAATATCATCTGCAAACGGGGAACCCGAAAAAAAAGCGTTTTATGGCTTTGGATAACGCTTATCATGGGGAAACGATCGGCGCGTTATCCGTCGGCGGCATGGATTTGTATTCACAGTTGTACAAACCTATGATGATGGATGTAATCCGGATTCCCGGTTTGGATTGCTATCGATGTCCGTATGGTCAAAATCGTCAAAACTGCGCCTGCGATTGTTTCCAGAATGCGGAATCGGCTTTTGAAAAATACGCAGACGAGGTTTGCGCGATTATTGTCGAGCCGATTATTCAAATGGCTGCTGGAATGCGGGTTTATCCGGCGGAATATTTGAAAAGATTGCGTCTTCTATGCGATAAATACAACGTTCATTTGATTGCCGACGAAATCGGAACCGGATTCGGACGAACGGGGCGTATGTTTGCCTGTGAACATGCAGGAATATCACCTGATATTATGTGCATTTCCAAAGGACTGACAGGGGGTTATTTGCCCATGGCGATAGTATGTACAACGGATACAATGTATCAGGCGTTTTATGCTGATTACCAGGCGAATCGGGCTTTTGTCCATTCGCATACGTATTCCGGTAATCCGCTAGCTTGTGCGGCGGCGGGAGCCGTGTTAGAGATATTCAAGAAGGACAATATTCTGGAAAAAGCACGCCGCAAGGCACCGATTCTCAATCAAAAGCTCAATGCCGCCTTTTCCGACTGCAAAAACGCGGGGGAAATACGATCCATCGGGCTGATTAACGCCATAGAACTGGTTGAATCGCCCCAGACGAAAAAGCCGCTGGATAGTTCCAGGCGATACGGCTTTCAAATCTACCAACAAGCCCTGAAAAAAGGCGTGATTTTGCGTCCTATCGGCGATATTATCTACTTCAATCCGCCTTTAATAATTGAGGAATCTGAAATGGATCAGGCGGTATCCGTTTGCCGCGAATCGGTTAGAGAGATTCTCAGTTAGAAATACATTATGTAGTGTTTTGAAACACATTTTGTCAAAACTTTGTGTATAAAGCGTTAAAATTATTTTATCTATTTCCCCTAATTGTTATATCTGACATTTTATCGAATTTTCCAAACAAAATCTACGTACTTATCGTATAAGGAGTTGCAACTATTTTTGGAAAAACAACAAAATATTGTAATAATCAATGTTGACAATACCGAATATTGTAGTATACTTTCAGGATATTCGGAACGGAAGCCGAGAGGGAAACCGATCCTGACAGTTCATCAGTTTTGTTGATGAGGGTACTCAAAACCAGGCGGGTTTTGGAATCTTGAACTGGTACAGTTCAACTGTCTTGTGTAACCAGGCAGCCCTGCGTTCCCGTTATACACCATTCATTTTTTAAGGAGATCAAAATGTCGGTTTGTGGAGAAAAAACGGAAGTCTATTCAAGAGTATGCGGCTATTTTCGACCTGTTTCCAATTGGAACAAGGGCAAGCGAGAAGAATTTAAAGAGCGTCAAACCTATCAGGTGAAACAATCTGGCTGCTGCTGTGCTTCCACAAAAAAAGAAGTTGCAACACACTAAATTAGTGTAATTTTACGCACACAACAAAAACAACAGGTATCAGTAAAACAGGCTGGTACCTGTTGTTTTTTGCAGTTTCGTTTGGTTAAATTATCACGAAAAACGTCAGTCGGGAGCTCCGAACGACAACTCTTCCGTCCGATAGAACGCCCGATTCCAAAAAAACGTCAGGCGGGAATTCTGAACGACAAATCTTTCGCCCGATAGAACGCCCGATTCCGAAAAAACATCAGTCGGGAACTCCGAACGACAAATCTTTCGCCCGATAGAACACCCAATGAGGTAGTAATAGTTCTCAGCCAGCGCGACCGCAATTACGGTTTTGTTATCGCGTAGAACGGCGAACGGGAAATTTCGGCTAGGGAAAGGTCAATCACTCCCCTTGTTAATCAGTTATTTTTGGTTATAATATGCAGATTAGTTTGTCTGGATTGGGGCTAGCCGAGTTCTGGTAAGTGCCTGTCAATCAGATGATTATAGCATAACTGAGTGTAGTAGTAATTTGAGTTTGGGTAATTATTAT
>CAYZMZ010000546.1:0-2099 GCA_964479655.1 uncultured Planctomycetaceae bacterium | reverse complement strand
ACGTTTTTACGTTCTTCTATTCCGTGTGTTTCACGCACGGCTATGAACATTCAACCGCTAACGCGGTTGGGGACGTTTTTACGTTCTTCTATTCCGTGTGTTTCACGCACGGCTATGAACATTCAACGATTACACAGCGTTTTTAGCGTAATTTTTATAAAATTTCTTCGATCGTCGGTAAGTCGTCCAGCGTTTCCAAGCCGTACAATTCCAAAAATCGATTAGTCGTTCTGTACAAGTTGACTTTTTGTACAACTGGTTTGGCTTTAATATTATCCGGGTCGGTTAAGGTCGTGATTTTCTTTTCAACCTGTAATAAATTACGACGAACCAGTTGATTTAATATGGCGGTCGGATGATCCTGTCCGATGCTTTGTCCTACCTGCTGGGCGGTAATCGGCTGTTTATAGGCGACAATAGCCAATGCGTTTATTGCTGATTGGGGCAGTTGAAATTCGCGAACAGACGAATAAAATTTATCGCGTACGGGAGCAAAAGAATTGTCTAAAACCATACGCCAGGAATCCGCTTTTCGTTCCAGTTTATACGGACGATTGTCCTGCTGCCATTTTAGAGAAATAGAATCGGCAAGCTGCTGTACTTCCTCCTCGGTAACGCCGGGCATAAGAGTACAAACTTGCTCGGTAGTCAAATATCCATCTTCCGGATTTCCTACAAACAACAACGCCTCAAAAATAGATTCGGGCGTCGGCGAACATTCGCCATCGTCTTCCCCCGCTTGAATTTCTGAATCCTCTGTAGAATCAGCACCGTTTGCAGAATCGGTATCGTTTGGAATCGGGGAATCGATGGCGGAATTTTCGACTTCCTGATCATCTGATTGAATATCGGAATCGGACGATTCGGAAGCGTCCTGGTTGAGTTGACTTAACGCCTCGTTAATAATTTCGGGCGATTGATTACTCAGTTTACTGAAAAGACTGCTTAAGTCTTCCAACGACACGTTGTTTTCGTCTTCGCCGCCGACGGAATCGTCGGGGAGATTGACCAGTTCGTAGTCTGTAATAATAGGTTTGGGAGCCATGCTAAAGGAACCTGATTATTCTTTTGCCTGAATACTGTCGCTGGGCAGAAATAGCCGGTCGTTAATTTGACGCACTTTTTCTACTCCTATTTTATCGACTTTTCTATCGTAAGAAAACAAGCCGTTGACCTCGCTTTCTACGTCGGTAATTTGGGTATAGACGGCAGCCGAAAGTCCTTTGTCGATCATCGGTTTAAGCAGATCGATAAGTTCAGCGTATCGATTTGTCAACTTTTGCGAATCTTGCGAGGTTTCGTATCCCCACGTTCCCTGATCTTTCCAGCAATGATCTTTGCAGGACAGTCCCAGACCGCCAAATTCGCCTAAAACAATCGCTCGTTGAGAAAGCGGACGCGGACATTGAGGACCGGGATACGCATGTATATCTTGTACATCTCCTACGCCTCGATCTGTCCAGCCGGACGGTCCGTCAACCAATCGGGTGGAATCTTCCGATTTAGTCCATTGAACAACCGTATCGGTTTTGAATTGTCCCCAGCCTTCGTTAAATGGAACCCACATAATAATAGACGGCGAATTACGCAGCGATTCAATTATTTCGCCCCATTCGGCGAAGAAATTATTTTCGGACGCAGTCGAACGAATTACGTCTTTTTGAGTTTGAGAAATGGATTCGTCGCCAGAAGGCATATCCTGCCAAACCAGAATTCCCAGCTTATCGCACCAATAATAAAATCGGCGGGATTCAACCTTGACGTGCTTGCGAATCATGTTAAAGCCCATCTTTTTAGCGATTTCCAAGTCGAATTTTAACGCCTCGTCTGTCGCTGCGGTGTACAAACCATCTGGATGCCAGCCCTGATCAAGCAATCCGAGCTGAAATTGAAATGTTCCATTGAACGCAATACGGCAAATTCCCTTATCGTCTTTTTGGAGCGCAACGGTTCTTATACCGAAGCAGGATTCGACCGAATCGACGACTTTATCATGGACAATTGTTTCCAATGTAATTTTATACAAATAAGGGGAATCGGGCGTCCAAAGCATCGGCTGATCGATTTTTAACTCGCTGCCGAAATAGCCGAACTCCTTA
>CAYZMZ010000545.1:1451-2101 GCA_964479655.1 uncultured Planctomycetaceae bacterium | reverse complement strand
GTTTTCTCCAGATGGTAAGTATATCGCAACGGGAAGAAACGATAAGTGTATTGCTATCTACGACCTTGAAAACTCTAAAGAAATCAAAGTTTCTGCCCCGATGAGTGGTAGACAAATTCTACGTGTTTTTTTGGCCTTCTCAGACATACATTTATGTTGAATGTGAGGAAGAGGGATATGGAGCTGATAACTGGCCGATTTATCGATATGATTGGGCGGCAGACAAAACAGAGTTGTGGGTAAGAATGGATATTCACGATACCGGGGGAAATGGCAAATATTTTATCGGAATTAAAAGCGGTACGGGGAATAAACTATGCGTGGTAGATATTGCGTCGCGTGAGGTTTTATGGACAAGTCAGAAGGGATATGGTTTAAGGCGATGGGGCGTTCCCGGCAGTTCAGATGCTTTTTACTTCCATAAAAATGGGGGAATAATGCTGGACTCCAAAACCGGCGCAGAAAAATTTCCGTTTGAGTATTTTAACACCCCTTGCGCGGTTACATCCAACGGAAAATGGCTTGCCACGGCGTTTAAAAACAAAATTGCTTTTTTGGATATGAAAACAGGAGCTTTGACGCGTTACCTCGATGTAGAAAACAATATTGCATGTCAAACGGAGTGGACAATAGTATTTGGTCCCGATTCA
>CAYZMZ010000545.1:0-1441 GCA_964479655.1 uncultured Planctomycetaceae bacterium | reverse complement strand
CGCGAAGAACAAAAAGCAGAAAGCGAGACGTTGATTAAGCGTGCATTTGATTATATTCGCCTTAAACAACCGGATTTAGCAATCAAAGCCTTGGAAAACGCTGTAGAAGCGGCTCCTGAAGACGGAAGTGCCGCTTGCGTTTTGGGATTGATAAAGATATTTCACGAAAAAGAATCGGCTGACGCTTACACCTTGTTCTCAAAATGCGTTAAAAGTGATGTAGCGGAGCCAGTCTATCTAAATAATTTCGCCGTAGTCGCCCTGTGGGAGAAGAAGTACGATTTTGCCTTAACCGCGATGGAAAAAATGGCGAAAGTGTCCCCCAACTCTCCCGAGTTAATTCAAAATCTGGGTCTATTTATGAGAGCGAATAAACGAAAATTCATAAAACTAACCGAGAAGCAAAACGTTCGATTACTGGATCTGTACGCAAACGTATGCTTAGACAAGGAAAATCAGATCAGTCAGACCAAGGGCTGGCTGTTTCTTCCGCTTCGTAAAGGAAGCGCAAACCGTCCAGAATGCGATACGTATTTTGTGCGCCGCGGAGTCGGGAAAAATACCCCTCCCTTTGAGATATTCAAATCCATAAAACAGTAGGAGAAAAATCGTGCCTGGGGAACTGAAAGTTTGTGCTGACACAAAAGAAACTACTGAAATTTTTCTTGATCCAGCGCAGGAAACGATAATTCAACATAAAAATACCAGTACGGTCAATGCGCCGGATACAGCAGATTCGTTCAATCCATACCGCGTTTGGCTGTGTATTTCGGTCGATACGCCGGTAAATAACTATAGTCTGTTGGGACTAAAAGATTTCGAAGAAGATATGTCCGTTATATCCAACGCGGCAGATCGTCAGATGATATACGTCAGAACGTTTCAGACAGGTCAACATTCAGCAGAATCGCAACAGATTCTCAACGAAATATCCGCAGCTCGTATCTGTCTGTTGAATCCAGAGAAAAAAGCAGAATATGATCGACAGCTTCGGGAATCCCCCTTATATGCAATAGGCAAAACGGCGGCAGAAGCGGGCAAATCGCCTCAGGCGTCGTTGTCCGAGCCGGTAATACAACCTTTCGTTCCGCCAGCTCCGGTTATTCCGCCAGAGTTACCCGTTCCGCCCGTTTCGCAACGTCCGGTCGTCCCGCAGGATAATAATCCGCCTGTTGATTCCCAATCCAATTCCAATCTTTCGTTCGATTTCTCTCAATTGAATGCTCCGACGGGTCAGAAACCCTCTATCGAGCAGAAGTCGGCTATCGGAAGCCGGGCAGGGCAGTCTGAATCCCCCTCGATGATTCACAAAAAATCACGTAAGAAATCAACAAAAGCCGTAAGTTCCCCTTTACAAGGAAATTTCAAGCTATATCTATGCTTTGGAGGCGTAACGTTGGCATTTTGCCTGTTAGTAGGTGTGATTTTGTTTACCTCTGGC
>CAYZMZ010000544.1:0-2105 GCA_964479655.1 uncultured Planctomycetaceae bacterium | reverse complement strand
TTTTCGTCGTTCTTTTCCGTGTGTTTCACGCACGGCTATGAATATTCAACCGCTATGCGGTTGGGGAGCAATACAACCCAAGCGGTATTCAAAATCGGTGAGATTCTACGGGTTCCCGGGGGCGGGAAATCGAGGGGATTGGCGGTATTCGGCGGGATAGGGAGGTCTTTCTGGTTGTTTCCTCTGTAAAATACCCGCTTTTGTTGGCGATATGGGGAACTTATATGGTATACCAAATGCCGTAGAAAAAATTTTATTTTTCTTTCTTCCCCCGTCTTGTAAAAATTTAAAAGTCTTGTAAAATAGGTAAAAATTTATCGAATAGGAGATATTATTTTGCTGTCTTACGTCTAATTAACAGGCGGAAAGACGGTATAGTTTAATTTAATATGGAGATTTAATCCAATGCAGGAAACGATCGACAAAACCCGCGGGATGGTCCAGCATCTGTCTGCGGTGAATGAGATTCTGGAAAAGAACAATTACGACCAGTCCCGGCTGATTCCGATTCTTCAGCAGGTTCAGGAAGTTTACAAGTATCTTTCCAAAGACGTAATAAGCTACGTGGCTACGTCGTTGGATTTACCGGTAGCTCACGTTTACGGAGTCGCCACTTTTTACGCTCATTTTTCGCTTAATCCAAAGGGAAAACATATCTTTCGCGTTTGCGATGGAACGGCTTGCCACGTGAAGAAATCCTCCGGTATTTTGGAAAAGCTGTATGAAAAATTGGGATTAAGCAACGATAAGCGAACTTCAGACGATTTGATGTTTACTATCGATATTGTTTCCTGCCTGGGCGCCTGCGGCTTGGCTCCGGTTATGGTGGTAGACGACGTGGTTTACGGTCAGTCAACTCCGGAAAAAGCGGCTGAATTGATCGATAAAATCAAGGCTGAAGAGGCGCAAAAAGAAGCGGCTTAATTTTGTCCTTCCGTCAAGGGAATACGTATTTGAATGAACCTGAATACGATTCTTTGTGAACTAAATAACCTATAAATCATTTTACCTTTTAATTAATTCATGAGTACTAACCTGGAACAGATTGCAGCTGATTTCAATAAAAAAGCGGCTGCGTTAAAACGACGAATTATTATCTGCGGCGGAACGGGCTGTATCGCCAACGGATCAATGAAAGTTCGTGAAGCTCTCGTTGAAGAACTGAAAAAAGTGGGAGAGAACGTTGTTATCGAACTGACCTCCTCTTGTTCCTGCGGAGAACAAGACAATAAAAATCCGCTGACCTATATTTCCAAGTCCGGCTGTCAGGGCTTCTGTCAACAAGGTCCTCTGATGCGAATCGAACCGGAAGGAATTTTCTATCGTCACGTTCAGCCTGAAGACGCGGCAGAAATAGTAAACGCCACGATTCTCAACGGCGAAATTATCGAGCGTTTGGTTTACGTAGACCCGGTTACTCAGCAGCATTGCCGTCACGAAAACGAGGTTCCTTTCTACGGACGTCAAACCCGAATCGTGCTTTCCAACAGTACCATTGAGCCGGAAAACGTGGAAGAATACATCGCACGCGACGGTTACAAGGGCGCACGGAAGGCAATCAAAGAAATGCAGTCGGCGGACTTGTGTCAGCTGCTTATTGATTCCGGCTTACGCGGGCGCGGGGGCGGAGGATTCCCCACCGGTCTGAAATGGAAATTTACTCTCGCCTCTCCTGGTCCGAAAAAGTACGTTATTTGTAACGGCGATGAAGGCGACCCCGGTGCGTTTATGGATCGATCTGTTATGGAAGGCAATCCGCACGCTGTTTTGGAAGGTATGATGATTGCGGGCAAGGCGATTGGAGCTGACGAAGGCGTTGTTTACGTTCGAGCTGAATATCCGTTGGCTGTAGAACGAATGAATCGCGCGGTTGAAGACGCCAAGCGGCACGGACTGCTGGGTAATAATCTGTTTGATTCCGATTTTAACTTCAATATCCGTATCATGGAAGGGGCAGGAGCCTTTGTTTGCGGTGAAGAAACCGCTTTGATTGCCTCGGTAGAAGGCAAGCGAGGCATGCCGATGCCCAAGCCGCCGTTTCCTGCTCAGCACGGATTGTACGGAAAGCCGACGGTTATTAACAACGTAGAAACGTTGGCTTTCGT
>CAYZMZ010000543.1:0-2106 GCA_964479655.1 uncultured Planctomycetaceae bacterium | reverse complement strand
AAGTCGATTCCATTCTTTCACGCAGCAGCATTTCGTACCTGGGAAAATTTACCGTCAGTCAGGTGGAGGATACAAAAATACAGCTTACCCCCAGTATGGATATGACCCTTGATCCGAGTACCGGTGAAATGGCGACCAATTCTCATTTACGCGAAAAATTAACGAAAAATATGGGGACGTGGAATCTGTATGAAAAAATGCCCCGCGATGAGCGAGCGATGTACGCAGCCATGAAAGAAGACCATATTCGTGAACTTATGCCGGAATCTTCGGCGAATGATTTTATTAACGATGGAAAAGACGACCCCAATCATCCGGGTATGAAGTACGAACGACCTCTGCGAGATTACGAACGAATTTTTGATGCGGTATCCAGCAAAACCGCCAAGTTAGACGACTTGATTATTGCCGCAACCTTTGACGCAGCATACGCGCAAAGTGCCTTGGAAGACGCTAAAAAGCAGGAAACATTCCAGCAAAATCTGATTGCTCAATGCAAAATCGACCGTACCCGAGCGATGAAGGAGCGTGATGCGGTTGTACGTCATTTAGCGGTTTTGAATCAGCGGTATGCGCTTTATCAAAGCAAAATCCAACAGGTTCGTGCTGACAATATTAAATTGGCAAAGCAAATTGATGCCTATCAGCGCGAAGCGGCAAAACGAATTTATTCTCGTGTACAGAAAAACATGACAGCCAGCGCGATGTAAAAGCGCAAAATTCCCTTCTTTCCAACGGCGGCTACACGGTATCCCAAACGGGATACCCGGAAAAATCGACCTGAATACCGTCGGCAACGAAATTTCGTCGGCGGTGTACTCCGCTTGCTCACCGCTATCCAAATTTGGCGTCAACCCCGATATTATCGAAAATCCAGCTTTAATCTTTCTTTGTGTACATTCGTATCTTTTCGTTGAAAATTATACGAGAAGGTACGAAGAAGAATTGAGGCTTGATTTAGAATTTTGATAATCGTTTTCTTAAAAACGGTTTTGAATCGGTCGGTTAATTGGATTGGTAAACTAATTCCACTTGAAATTTTCCGGCTTGTAGTATCATAAAACAGCCGTTTCAATTTGCCATAATCCATATAATCCAGCGTTTTTATTTTTACCTTGGCGAAATCAAAACGGAACCAGCGGGGGAAAATCAGCGAGTTATTGCTTAACCACTTCAACGTAGTACGCGCCGGTAGAAACGCGGGTTTGTCCGTCAAGAATCCAGGTTTGAAGTTTATACTGTCCTTTGCGCAGTTTGACGGGAATCGAGGCGAACGTCTTTTTCCCGTCTAAAGACGTATTGGCGTATTCCGTCCCAATTTGCAAGCGCGCAATACCTGCGGGAATCGCCTTGGGATTGGTAAACGGACGCAACGCAAGATGAAATTCATACGTTCCGTCCTGTAGAACCTCAACCAGCCAGTAGCCGTTGGCGATTTTTCGCGCGAAAATATCCTGTTGCGTTAAAGCCGGCTTGTCCGAGCCGCGCCAGTCAAAACAGTTCAACTCCACCGGACTTCCCTCTGGATTGGTTAGCGGAATAGTACAGTCCTGTCCGGGCTGGTAAAACGGCTTGACTTCGTCGTACCATTGTTTGTAAAACATCGCCAGGACATTTTTAATACCCGGCTCGTCTTTTTCACGCGGATGCTCTTGAACTGCATCTTTGTCCAGATTATACAAACGTTCCCCATTAAGCAGCCGCCATTGATCGTGCATAACAACCGCCCCCTGCTTTTCAACCGGAAATTCGCCCCGATGGCTGGTTACGATTACTTTTCTGTGCGGCATGGATTCCCCGCCGGTACGAAAACCGTTTATCAAACTCATACCGTCCAGCCGGTCTTCATCGGGAATCGGAACGCCGGTTAAGTCCAAAATCGTAGGCGCAACGTCGGCACAGTAACAAATGCGATTAAATCCGATATTCTTCTTAAATTGCTGAGGATAGCACATCCAATAAATCGTACGGTGTCCGCCTTCAAGAATTTCGCCCTTCTGCCCGGCGAATTTACCAGCGATATTGCCGCCGATTCCTCCGTTGGTTGAAGTCAGAATAATTACCGTGTTTTTAGTTAAATTGGATTCTTTAAGCTGTCGAACTAAT
>CAYZMZ010000542.1:1186-2106 GCA_964479655.1 uncultured Planctomycetaceae bacterium | reverse complement strand
GGCGGAACGTCGTTTTTGGAACCGATCGGTCATCATCAGGTTGACGGGGACTATCAGGAATCCTGGCAGCCTCAGCCGATGTCAGAAACCGCCAAACAAAAAGCGGAGGAAATCGCGCAAAAGATTACGGACGCTTTGGGCGGACGCGGTATTTTTGGTGTAGAAATGTTTATCAAAGGAAACGACGTTATCTTCTCTGAAGTATCCCCTCGCCCGCACGATACCGGTATGGTTACGATGATTTCACAAGACCTTTCCGAGTTCGCTATTCATGCGCGAGCGATTTTAGGACTTCCGATTCCCAATATTGCTTTCCATGGTCCCTCGGCGTCGAAGGCAATTGTCGCTCGCGGGGAGAGTACTCACGTTGCGTTTGGAAATCTGGAAAAGGTTTTGGAAAAACCCAATACTACGATGCGAATTTTCGGAAAAGGTGAGGTTCACGGTCATCGCAGGGTTGGCGTTTTACTGGCGCGCGATGAAAACGTCGATCAGGCCTTGGCGCAAGTCTTCAAAATGAGCGAAGAACTGGACGTTATACTCTGATTACTCCCGGCTTTCATTCAATACAGCGGGAACCGTCCCCATACCGACTTCACCCCGACAAATCACGCTTCCTTGCATCGCGCTGATTTATGAATACCGCGTAGGACGGAAATAACTTCGGAACGCAGCCAGCCGAAAGCTGGCTGAAAACAGAAAAAAACGCGAGGGGAAGCAAGATGAGTTTTTGTACAGTCAATTACTAAAATCCGGAGTTATCGAGAAGACAGCCTCTCCCATTCGATGGTTCGACGAATCCCCTCTGAAAGCGAGATTGAGGGTTTCAATCCCAGTTCCCGCTCGATTTTTGAAATGTCCGGAACGTATCGGCTGGCAGACACAGAGCCGTTCGGCTTTTGCAGAATCTCAATCTCAAG
>CAYZMZ010000542.1:0-1142 GCA_964479655.1 uncultured Planctomycetaceae bacterium | reverse complement strand
AACGGTTTGAGCAAGTTCGCTAATCGATATCGCCTGACCCGACCCCACGTTGTAAACCGCGTGATTGGGACTTTTCAACAGAATCGTCCAAAGCCATGATACCAACTCCGCCGCGTACAAGTAAGAGCGATACGGCGTTCCGTCCCCTTTAATAACAATCGGCTGCCCGTTCAAGCCGTTCCTGATAAAATTGCCTATGGCGAAATATATATCTAAATTCAAATACGGTCCAACAAACGCAAAACAACGGGCAATCGAACAGGGAACCCCGCTTTCCTGAACCATCGATTCCGCCTGCTTCTTTCCCCGCCCGTAAGCGGTTATCGGCTGCCCCGAAAACGTCTCGGGAAATCCGTATAGTTCCGGCGGCTGAACTCCGTAAACCGCCCCAGAACTGGTCAGAAGAAAACGCTCTGCCCCGCACGATTTCGCCAATTCCAAAATCCGCTTTGTTCCATCGGTAATAACAGAAAACATTTCTTCAGGACGCTCTTTTTCCAGCGTCGTTGTCGCCTCCGTTGCGGCATGAATTACGTAATCGATTTTCTGCTTTGGAAAAACCGCTGTACGAACGTCCTCTTGAACAAAGGTTACATTCGGTAAATTCGCGAACTTCGGCCAGTTGAGCAGGAATTTTTCCGGATTTCTGGATAGCACACACAATTTTACCCCGGACGCTCCGAGTTCATTCAGCAGAGCGAAACTTTCTAAAAACCATTTGCCGAAAAAGCCCGTTCCGCCCGTTAAAAAAATAGATCGATTCCGCAGCAACTCCGTCAACGGTGCCAGATTCTTTCGCAGAAATTCGCGGTCTTGTTCATTCAGACGTTTGATCAAAATTGATTCGCTCCTGTTCAATTACCAGCGGTCGATTTTTAACCTGAGTCCAAATTGCGCCGATATATTCGCCGATAATTCCAATGAAAATTAGCTGTACTGCCATAAACGAGAACAGTCCGATTACCAGCGGAGCCAACCCCATCTGGAATGTATCCCACCAAACCAGTTTAGCTATCAAGTATCCTATCGCGATACAAAAACTGACAAAAGCGGCAAAAAAACCGAAGTAAACCGCCATTCGTAACGGCAATTTTGAGTGATTGACAAAACCCGTCATCGCCATATCATAAAGCGTAAAGAAG
>CAYZMZ010000541.1:0-2108 GCA_964479655.1 uncultured Planctomycetaceae bacterium | reverse complement strand
CGAACAGAATAAAACAACCCTTTGTTTTATTGAGGGGGGCGAAATGAAACGACTGGGGTTTATTATTCAAACCGGAAAAAGTCAAGTGGAATCTGTTTATTTTTGTATCGGGGGAGCTTGGGAAGAAGGGCGCGTTGCTTGAACTGAAATCGGACGTTTGCCCGCTCTGATTTGACGTTTTAGCGGTAAGAATACATGCTGAACCTGGAAGGCGACCTCCGTCATAAGCTGGTCTACACGTCCCCTGAACCAGGCAAAGGCGGCTAAAGCGGGAATGGCGACAATCAGTCCTTCAACAGTCGTAACCAACGCCAGATAAATTCCCTGCGCTAATTCCGCCGGCTTGGGCGTCCCTTGAGAATCCGCTAACTGACTGAACGCATAAACCATACCGACAACCGTTCCTAACAAGCCCAGCATGGGGGCGATATTGCCGATTACGGATAAATATTCTATCTTTCGCATATACCGGGCAGACTGTTCAGCCAGCGAATCCTCCAGCGTTTTTTCTATATCAGACCAATCGCCATCACTTTCCGCCAGTCCTGCGTTGATTACATACGACAGACAACAGGGCGTCGTCCGACATCGCTGATCCGCCGCTAACAACTGTCCCCGAGAAATCATTTCCCGCGCGTCGTTAGCCAATCCGTCAGGCATAAAAACAGACCGACGCATCGAACGAATTATATCGATAGCCAAAGTCATAGCGGCAATTGACAGTCCAAACAAAATTAGTCCGATCGTTCCTCCGGCATTTACCAAGGTCCAAAATGTGGATTTGCCGGTAGATTCAGAAGAATCTGGATTGCTGGACGTATTCGCAGTATTACCTGCTGCGGTATTGTTCACCTCGGTGTTTCCCGCAGGGGGATTGACCGGAGAGCTTGCTGAAACAGGAGTACTGGCTGTTTGTTCAGCCGGAACGGACGTATCTTGCGCTTTGCAAACCGGGATCAACATCAGAATCAAAGCCGCTATTATCGAAATTTTCGTTTGATGTAAATTCATTCTACCAGATTTCCAATTCTAATTCCAGTTGAACGTCCATACGTTTATGCACCTGATCGCGAACTAAATCGATAAGCCGCAGCACGTCTTCGGAAGTACATTCCGGTTCGGCGATAATATAGTTCGCATGCCGTTCGGAAATAACCGCCCCGCCAATTCGGGCGCCTTTTAAGCCTGCCTGGTCGATTAAATCGCCGGCGGAGGTTCCAGCTGGATTTTTGAATACTCGTCCGCAGCATTGGAAGCTCATCGGCTGCATGGATTTTTTAAGAATCCACCGTTTTTGCAATTGTTTTCCCAGTTCACGCGGATTTTCCGGCTCTAATTCAAAAGACGCCTCGAGAATAATCAGCGAATTAAGGGATCGGTCTTGGTACGCCGGAGCGAGTTCTTCCGCAGTACGGGTAATAATATTTCCCTGAAAATCCATTTCAACGGTAGATTTTAGATAGCGGCTGATTTTTACCATGTTCGCGGTTGCGTGTAGATGTAACGCGCCTCCCAAGGTACCGGGAATACCGATTAAATCTTCCAGTCCGCCTAACCCCGCGTAGACGGCAGAGGTAATTACCTTGCCCAATTTAGCGGCGGAGGCGGCGCGAAGAATATTTTTCTCGATTGAAATACCTGCAAACGCCGGATTGTCGAGGTTAATCACCAAGCCGTTTACTCCTTCGTCCCGAATCAATACGTTGGAGCCTTCTCCCAGTATGCGAATAGGAACTTGAGCTTGCCAGGCGGCTGTAACCAGCTGTCTCAACTGTAAACCGGATTCCGGCTGCGCGTAAAACTCTGCTAAACCGCCGACCTGAAACCAGGTATGCATGGCTAACGGTTCGTCTTGACGAATTATCGATTCAAAAGGGGTAAACCACATAAAATTCTTTGTATGATAAAAGGAATAATAATTACTTTCTGTCAGTAAAAAGATTACTGACGCTCATCTTGTTCTCTTATTATATAGTATTCTTTAGAAAAAGTACAGACCAGACAGAGTAAGAAAGAAAAATTTTTCCCAAGAAATAAAAGCGCAAGAATAAATACTCCCCGGGGGGGCGCAAAACACTCAAGAAATAAAAAATGGGCGTGCATGGACT
>CAYZMZ010000540.1:0-2116 GCA_964479655.1 uncultured Planctomycetaceae bacterium | reverse complement strand
AGTAATCCGCCATTCTATCAGACAGCCGAAAACAAGCTGAAAGAGCATTTGAAAGACCAGTATCAGTTTGATAAAAACGCCAAGCAAGAGACCAAAGATCAACAGCTAAACAAAATGAAAGCCTTGCTTGGATTTCCTCAAGCAAAAATAACCGACTTAAAAAACAACAAAGACCTAAAAGAATCTTTTGAAAGCTTTCTAAAGTCGGCTTACTCCGAAAATTCCCCGTTGGAAACATTTCCCTAAACGAGAACGATTTAATACAATTACTATGGAATTACAGACTAGAATATCCCGGTTTATAATTTTATAAACCAGCCGTTTCAATTCGCCCTGATAGGCAAAAAAGGAGTAATCTCTACTTGTTGGGTGAAATCAAAACGGCGTCGATAGATATAATCACGTAGTCATAGTATAAATTCCTTTAACCCCTCAATAAAATCGTGCGAAGATCCCTTGGTTTGCCTATTACAATGGCAGTTGTGATGATCGTACTGGTCGTCTTGCTGATTGTCGGCTGGACGTTTTCCACAATTTGGGCAGCGTCTGCCGAGCCGCGAGCAACCTCTGTTTTCTGGACGCTTCTGCCCATCGGAGCGGTTTTTTTAACAGTAATTTTAGCTGGAGTAATTGTATATTTAGTACTCTCGGTAAAGTTAATCAATCTGAATCAACGTCAGTCGAATTTTATCGATGCGGTTACTCACGAATTGAAATCGCCGCTGGCGTCGCTGAAATTACAATTGCAAACTCTGGAACGATTAAAGGTTACCGATCAACAGCGGGCAGATTTTTACAAAAATATGAACTCCGATATAAATCGCCTGGAAACGTTAATAAATCAGGTTCTTATGGTTAGCGTACTGGAATCCAAAGTATCCAAATACGGGGAAGATACAACGGTTTACTTGCGAAAAGCGGTTGAAAACAGCGTACGAATTGCGTGTACCCGGCACGGTGTTGAACAGCAGTCGGTTAGTATCCAATTGCCTGATTTGTCAATTATTCATAAACGTTTTGTAGTCGAATTGATTTTACAGAATTTAATAGATAACGCAGTCAAATATTCCTGTCAGGAATCACCGCAAGTAAAAATCAGTGCACGAAAATCGGCTAACGGGTGGATTTTAATCCGAATTGCGGATAACGGTTTGGGTATTCCTCCTGAAATGCGGAAAAAGATTTTTCTGCGATTCTATCGGGTGGGAAATGAACTGGAACGGAAAAACACCGGAACCGGTCTGGGACTGTACATCGTAAAAATGCTCATCCGTCAGGCTCGCGGACGGCTGAGAATCAAAGACAGATTTGGTAAATCAGGAACGAATTTCGACTTGGTCTTGCCTGGACGGTTATTTGATAACGCCGAAAACAAGCTTGATGCCGAAAAAGAGTTTAATGCAGAAAAAGAGCTTAACGAGGAGAGGAACGAACTGTAGGTCGCGCAGGATTGGAGGTCGTTCGAGCTGTCGCTTTGCGGAAAAAATTCTCTGGTCGTTCAGAACAATAAGCTACAGGACGAAAAAGAGGTAACAATAATTCAAATGGAAAAAGCGGGCGATTGGAACGTCCTCCCGTCCGTAAATATTCAACCGATAAGAACCGTAAAAATATTCGGAATAATCAGTCCTCCTTGTAAAAAATCGCGTTTATTGTAAGATTCTAATAGTTTTATACAATAAATCAATTCAAATTTTAACTAATTAGTATCATGGGAAGCAACGCCGCCGTAATTGAAGAATTAAAATGGAAGAAATTTCCCGTCTTAAATGATGGATTCGTATGTCTGGTAGACTGTATGGGAGATGACGCCGCTTTGGTTCAAGCCGCCCGCGTAAGCTACGGAGACGGAACCCGTCCGGTATCCGACGACAGAACGCTAATCCGATATTTGCTGCGTCATCGCCATACAACGCCCTTTGAAATGGCGGAAATAAAGTTTCTGGTACGCGTTCCGATGGATTGCTGGCGTCAATGGATTCGACATCGAACCGCCTCGGTAAACGAATATAGTACCCGGTACTCGCTGGCTATCAATTCGGCAGTTACTACCGAACCGAATCAATGGCGATTGCAATCTCAATCCAATCGTCAGGGCAGCGACAGCTGTATTCAA
>CAYZMZ010000539.1:0-2128 GCA_964479655.1 uncultured Planctomycetaceae bacterium | reverse complement strand
AATAAAAACGTCCGAATCGGAAATTTCCCCTGCTTTTGACAGAATCGAGCGGCAGTTTAGCCGAGCGTTGGAAACCTACAATCAGCAAGCCGTCGTTCAGAATCTGATGGCCGAACGATTAAATAATTCCCTGCGGCGATTCTATTCCAATGGTAATCTGTTGAACGACGTTTTACCGACCCCGGATTCCGAATTATTCCCGCTAAACGTTCTGGAATTAGGCGCGGGAACAGGACTGTTCACCCAAAAAATTCTCCGATGGCTCCCGATTAAATGCTATTATACCAACGACCTGGTTGCCCGGTGCCGTCCGATTTTAGAGGCGATGTCCCCCAAAATACGTTTTTTATCCGGTAACGCACTGGAACTTTCGTTCCCGACAGAATCGGTAAATTTGCTCCTTTCCAACGCTCTGTTTCAATGGCTTCCCCTGCCGCAAATTCTAACTCGCGTTTCAAACTGGCTTGTTCCCAACGGTATACTCGCCTTTTCGACTTTTACGCAAGGTAATTTGCGCGAATTAGCTCAGTCAAGTTTCGCAAATCATCCAGTTTCTCTAAAATATCATTCTGTTCCAGAAACAAGATCAATTATAGAACAAGCGGGCTTCGTTATTTTAGAACAAAGTAACTTTCAGAAGACCGAAACTTTTGATTCTGGCATGGAATTACTGCGCCATTTGAAATACTCCGGGGTCAACGCCGCAACGGCTAAACCTTGGACAATAAGCCAGGTACGCCGATACTGTCAACAATTTGAAATCAGCGCGGTAAAACCGACTTTAACCTATTGTTCAGTCAATTTTATCTGTCAAAAATTCCGATAAAAACAATCGTTCTCCGAATTTTCTCTCTCTGATTTCGGGTAGAGCCGAAAATTTTGCGAGGTTAGCATACATCTACAATTTAAGTCGATTGCCTTACATCGTTCAAATTTCAGCTATGGGGATTAATTGTATTGTTAAGCGAGCCGGAACGAAACGGCGTTAAATTAAGGCAGATTCGGCTAAATCCCAGTTGAAGAAAATAACGGGCGATTTTCTGTCGGACTTCCGGTTCCGCAAGCCGAACAATCCAATCGTCTGTAGTTTCAATACAGGCAACTTCCGGGGCTAGCAGTCGTACTCGTTTAATTTCTACGCCCAGAGAATCCAAAAAAGATTCCGCCTGATCTATCCGTTCCAACCGCGCAGGGGTAATTTCTACGCCGTAGGCAATTCGGCTGCTCAAACACGGCGTTGAAGGACGATCGGCAACCGACAAATTCCAAAATCGAGCGGCAGAACGAATATCGGCTTTTGTCAATTTCGCCTCCGCAAGCGGGCTGAGCACGTTCAATTCCGAAACCGCCCGATTTCCCGGACGATAATCCAGGGCATCGTCGGCGTTACTGCCTTCAATCAAAACGTTGTAACCTGTATTTTGCGCAGCTTGACGAAGTTGGGTAAGAATTACTCGTTTGCAATAATAGCACCTATCCGGCGGATTTTTCTTGTATTCCGGCAATTCCAATTCACTCGTTTGAACAAACTGGATTTCTATTCCCCAATCCGATGCCAGATTTTCAATTCGACTTTTATCGTTCTTGGGACTGGAGGCACTCAACGCTGTAAGCGCAACGCAATTATTCCTGCCAACCGATTCCAAAGCCGCTTTGACCAAAACAGAACTATCAACTCCGCCTGAAAAAGCGATCGCTATTTTACCATAGGACTTTAAAATTGACAGAAGTTTTTGAATTTTTTCCGATAATTCTGCGGAAATCCCGTTAAAATAGGCTGTTTTATTGTCCATATACATTTATTTCTTAATTCTGAAGAAGAATTTGTAACTTTTTGGTTGCAATTTCGTAGTAAATTGGTATAATAAGAAAGAGTATAACATTTTTGTGAAAAGTCAATAGAGATCATGATAGTAGGAATAGATTTAGGAACGACAAATTCCGCAATAGCGTACATGACAGAAAAGGGACCGAAACTGATTCCCAACAGTTTGGGTAAAGTCCTTACGCCGTCAGCTGTCGGAATCGATGCAGACGGCACCGTTTTGATCGGGGAACCCGCCAAAGATTACATGGTAGTTCAGCCCGGCAGATGTACTACGGCCTTTAAACGGTATATGGGTACCAA
>CAYZMZ010000538.1:0-2132 GCA_964479655.1 uncultured Planctomycetaceae bacterium | reverse complement strand
GTAAAATAAGTTTTTTTGATTCTGGAGGCGAAATCAAAACGACGTCAAGGAGAAAAAATCACGTAGTCATAGCATATATTCCTCCGGGAATCCTGAGGTTATCCATTTAATCCCCCCCAGGAACGATTTGGATAATACTGTAAAATACGGAATCAAGCAATCTTTCGTATCTTGCATAATCTCAGGATTCCCTTTTTTTATATACAGGGAAAACGGTGTCGGAAAGGACAGCCCTCTTTTCTCAAACAGGGCGTCCCTTTTAGGTACTCCGCAAAAGCGCGTAAATTACGGGGGGATATAATTACGGGATAAAGTCTTCTTTGGCTTTGACAGTTTCCAAGAATCGGGCGATTAACGTCGCTGCTTTATCCATATCTTCCAAACTAACCACTTCTACCGGGGAGTGCATGTATCGATTGGGGATACTAATTAAAGCCGAAGCGCAGGCTCCGTGGGCGACTTGAATCGCAGCGGCGTCTGTTCCCGGCGGACGACCGGAGGCATCCCATTGAATGGTGATATCGAATTGACGTCCTGTCTGACGAAGCTGTTCGACGACCTTGGGGTTCATGTTAGGACCGCGCGTAACCACCGGACCGCCTCCGACGAGAATATCGCCGTTTTTCTTCTTTTCGATTGTGGGGCAATCGGTAGCAAAGGTTACATCGACTGCAATTCCAATATCGGGATTAACGTCGTAGGCGCTGGACATCGCTCCGCGGAGGCCGACTTCTTCCTGAACCGTAGCAACAGCAAAGACCGCGCAGTTGAGTTTTTTGGAATCGGTTCTTCGGAGAGCTTCCATAACCACCCAAGCACCGGATTTATCGTCCATGGAAGGACCGCAAATCATGCTGTTGAGCAGATTTCTATGTTCCAGCTCGACGGTAATCGGATCGCCGATTGTTACCTGTTTTTCAGCTTCCTCCTTGTTTTTCGCGCCAATATCGACCCATAGATCGGAAATTTCCGGGACTTTTTTGCGTTCGTCGGGAGTAAGCAGATGAATCGGCTTGCGAGCGATGACCCCGGCAATAGCTCCGGATTGCGTCCAAACCAAAACTCGCTGACCGACTAAAACGATGGGGTCCCAACCGCCCAGGGGAATGACGTACAGAAATCCCTCCGCGTCTATGTACTGAACAGAAAGTCCAATTTGATCGCAATGCCCTGCCAGCATAACCCGGACAGGCGCGTTTTCGTTTTTCGCGGCTATCACGTTGCCGTGCAAATCGGTTCTGACAGAATCGGCAAATTCGCCTGCATACTGACGGATTACCTCTTGAACCGGGTGTTCGTATCCGCTCGGACTTGGGGTTTCCAAGAGCTTATGGAAAAATTTTAACGGTTTTGGTTCCATGAAACACATTCCTTTTGTTAAACAATATTGTACCACAAATTAATATGGATTTCTTATCTTTACCTCTGAATTATACACAATAAAAAGTATTTGTAAAGAAGAATCCGTCGAATTATGCGGTAACAAGTTGAGTTTTTCCGTTATGTACGGCTTTCCCTTGACTTTTTCCGGTTTATATTTTCATAACCCCGTCGTTTCAATTCGCCCTGATCGGCAAAACAAGGATTTAGCTCAACGTATCGGGGCGAAATCAAAACAACGTCAAGAGGAAAATTCAAGTAGTCATCGTATAAATCCCCTATTTTCCCTTCTTGTCCATTTTTCAGCGTTGAAAAGAACAGCGTAAAGCGGGACATAACGATTTTAATATGCGTAATTTAGTGCGCTTACACATTTTAAGGAATTTTGTCAAAGAGCAAAATAATTTATTTTTTCAGAAAAACTCGGAAAGGGGTGAAATTGGTCTTTTCCCGAAAAGGGAAATATGCTATAGTGGTAAAAGAATAGGGAGAATCGAACTCAGGGATTTCGTTCTTTCAAATTCATTGTTCAGATTCAATAACCGTTACCTCCTTGCGGTATGATGGAGTAGCTTCGGCGGTATGATAGCACAGTCCTCTGCCGATAAATGCGCCTGCTCCTTCGAGTATTGAACCTTTTTTTTCCTCTTTCCGACGCGGATTATTCCAGTCCGCGCCGGATTTTTTGTTTATACGAACGTTTCTGTTCCATCGTCCTGCTCCGGTGTTTCCGTGTGAAGTGCTGTGAGCTT
>CAYZMZ010000537.1:0-2144 GCA_964479655.1 uncultured Planctomycetaceae bacterium | reverse complement strand
GGGGTATAAGCCGCCCCAAAAATGATTGAAATTACATCGTCGGTTAAATCGATTGTCGAAGTTGAACTGAGAACGTCAAACGGATTATCCCCCGTCCCGGTTACGTCAAAATTTATGGCATTGCCTGAAATATCTACCGGAGCCGTAAACGCCGCCGTTCCTGTCGTGTCCGCTCCGGCAATATCCATAATCGTTCCTTCCACCTTAAACACCATAGGATTTCCAGACGAATTCTGGCTGACGATATTTCCCTGAATGTTCGACACGTTCCAAACGGTACCCGCATTCTGAACAATCGTTGCGGTTTTGCCATCGGCGACAACGAGTTCTTTTAACTCTACATTCGCATAATAAGCCGCGTTAACCGTTGTATCGTCCGTTAAAACAAGCGACGTATTTGGGGAAATAAAGTCTCGCTGGAAATAATCGCCCGTCAGACCCAAGTTCCATTTCTGATTCAAGTACGCGTTAATCTCCTGAACTTGCTCGGCACTTAACGCTTCGTTAAAGATAATTACTTCCGAAATCGAACCGTCCCAAGAACGAGTTGCCATACCGCCAGAAAAATTATTCGCGTCACGGTCTTTGGACAGTTGATTCGCCTGTACATTTCCCGTGGTAACCAGCGATAACAAATCCCAATTACCTTGGTTGAGCGTTGCGGACGCAGTAACATTTTCTCCATTGAGTGTAATGGTTCCGCCTCTGACGTTTGCACTCGAATTTGCATTAAAAAGCTCCCCGTTACTTCCGCGATGAAAATGATAAGCAGTCCTATCCCCCAACAGGAACGACTGATTATAGGTTGATCCATCTTTTGCAACCCAAAATACGGTGCGAATATCAGAAATCCGGTTAAAGCCAAAACTGGTTTGTCCATTGGAGTTAAACACAACCGATGGCAAACCGGTGGACGCATCCACCTGATAAACGATATCCCCCCGCGATCCGCTGTCTTGAATTTGGGCGTTGTTGCCGTTTCCGGACGTATCCGCCCAAGACGTAATCGCCGAACCGGATTCTACGCCCGTAATCGTGGACGCGTCCAGGCGCAGCTTCATCGACGAGCTGTTGGGCGCTTGTTGCAATGGTGTAGAAGTCAAATTTAACGTTCCGCCGCCGGAAACGGTTACCACCGCACTGTTAGCCAAATCGGTACCAGAAACCGTCATTGCAGCTCCGTCTTGCGTTTGAAATAGACTGTTATTTGTCGACCAGCCGCCGACCGAAACTGAACCGACTGTCGCAACATTCGCGCCATCGTTCACGTTAAGACGCCCCGCGATGGTCATTTTGGCGGGGTCAATTGTATTCTCAGCAGTCGAGGAAAACGAAATCGTCGAGTTCGCGGCTACGGAAACTGCCCGGTTCCCCAGCACCGTTGCCGAACCGATTTCGAGCGTCCCGCCGCCGGTAACGTTTACCTTCCCCATACCCCCGATAGCTCCTGCCAGGGTAATTGTATGGAAGTTTGTCGCAAACGTGGTTCCGGTCGTTTCGTCTGTGAGATTAATCGGACCGCTTGCAGTCCAGTCGGTGGTTGCTCCGACCGTTCCTGCGCCGAAATTGACCGTCTTATTCGTTCCATTGGAATTGACAATTCCTCCTACGCCAATATTGAGTATTCCACCGGTCAAAGTTACCGTCGAGGCATTGCTTCTTGCCGAATTAAGGTCGATTCCTCGTACGGTTGCCGTTCCGCCGCTGATCTTAAACGTCGAATCAGAATCCCAGCCGAGCAGAATATTGGCGTTGGGCGAATTGAACGCGCCGGATATCAGATTGACCGTTGACGTTGCGCCAGAACCCCAATGCCCCCACAAAACCGAGGCTGCGTTAGAAACCGTGTTGCTTGTTCCGTTGGCGTTAATCGTGCCGCCATCGATATTCAAAACCGTGGGACAGCTGGTATAGTCGCCCGTACGGAACTGTCCGCTAATATCAATGGTCGTTCCAGAACCGACGTTGACTTCCGCCGTCCGGATGGCGAAGCTGCCCAGCGAAATCGTTCCCTGATTGTTCAAATTGACCTTTGTCGTAGAATCGCCGTATATTTCCAAATTACCGCCGGTTGCCGTTAATCCGCCAGAGGCAAAATTCAGTTCGCCTTTGTAATTCAAGCGAGTTGTTCCGCCGCTCATATT
>CAYZMZ010000536.1:0-2161 GCA_964479655.1 uncultured Planctomycetaceae bacterium | reverse complement strand
AACCAACTTTTCGGCAACCGGCGGTAGCCGAACCGCCTCCCCGGCGCGGGGCTTCCCCGTAAAATCACTCCAAATATTCGGACCAATTTCGTCTGGCGAATCGTAAGCCTGTCAAGATAGATAACATAGCAAAATATTAACGACGTTCTGTAACAAAAATAGCGATTTTTTGGGGTGAATATCGCTCTGTAGGGCTTGATTAAAATGAGGTTATCGAATAAACTAAAGGGTAAATTGAGAAAATCGTTTTGCCCCAAAAAAGTTACCAGCTGACGATATACCATAATAATTTTAAGACGTAGGGATGCGTAATGAATTTATACGACGAATCAAATGTTCAGCATGAAGCTGAAATAAAAATACATCAAGAAGAAACAAGTCCGCAATCGGATACCGTGCTGGAAGCTCCGTTGCTTGAATCGGAGTTGCCCTTTGCGGCTCAGGTGCAGGAAGCAATTGGTAAATCGCACCGCTTCTTTTTTTCGCAACAGCATTCCGATGGGCATTGGAGAGCGGAATTGGAAGGCGACGCTCTTCTTCAAGGCGAAACGATTTTATTGCTGACATTTATGGGTCTGGAAAATCAGCCTCTGGCAGGCAAGCTCGCCAACAAGCTCATTCAAACCCAGTCTGCAACCGGCGGCTGGCCTATGTTTACCGGGGGATCCGATTCGCTCACCAATACGGTTAAAGCCTATTTCGCCCTGAAAATTACGGGGCATAGTCCCTCTGAAAGCTACATGCAAAAAGCGCGGGCGGCGGTTATGCGGCTCGGAGGAGCGGATAAAATCAACAGCTTTACCCGATTCTATCTGGCCATGTTGGGGCAGATTTCCTACGATCAATGCCCGGCGGTTCCGCCTGAAATGATCCTGCTGCCGAAATGGTTCCCTGTAAATTTGTATGCTGTCAGTTCCTGGACCAGAACGATTATCGTTCCCCTGTCGATTGTATCGGCTTTACGTCCGGTTAAATATCTGCCTGCGGAATTGGGGATTCGCGAACTGTTTGTCAACTCGCCGGAACAATGGCCGCCGCTATCCGCTCCGAAAGTAACCAAGCCGGGGCAGAAGCCGTACAAGCCGGGATTTTTCAGTTGGGAACGATTTTTTCGGACAACCGATGTCCTGTTGAAAAAATATCAGAAATATTTCGGTTCAAACGGATTGAGAAAGCGGGCGATTTCTCAAATGGAATCCTGGCTTTGGGAGCATTGCAAAAACAGCGACGGTCCCGGCGCGATTCATCCTCCGATTATTTGGGGATTGGTTGCGATGAAGGCTTTAGGCTACGCCGACGATTCAGATAAAGTTCAGTACTTTCTCAACGAAATAAACAAGCTGGTCATTGAAGACGGCATCGATTCCAACGGAAAGCCCTCCGCGCATTTACAGCCCTGTCAGTCGCCGGTTTGGGATACTCTTTTAACGCAACGGGCGTTGGCCGCTGGAGGAGTTCGTATCGAGGGACCTTCACCGGAATCGGAAAAGATTCGCAAGTCAGTTCGATGGCTTTTGGACAAACAGCATTCATGGAAAGGAGACTGGTCGGTTACCAATCCGAATTTGGAGCCGGGCGGCTGGTCGTTTGAATATCACAACGATTTCTTCCCTGATTGCGATGATTCCGCCATGGCGATTATGGCGTTAAATGAATTAAACGGACATCGAAGCAGTTTGAACGTATGTTCAGGTGAAACAACGTCTCCTGAAAACAATTCCGATATTCAGCCTGATCAAGCGCAGCAATTACGGCTTATCGTTCAAGGTCGAGTAAACTCTCTCCAGTCGGCTCACGAAGCGATTTTAGACGAATTATCTGCGACCAGTCAGCCGGAAAGCGAATTATCAGCGTCTTCTGAGCCGGAAAACGATCTTTCCGACCAGGTAATTGGTCAGTCAATCGCGCGGTGCGCGGCGTGGCTGGAAGGGATGCAGAATCGGGACGGCGGCTGGGCATCGTTCGATAAAAACAACAATCGGGAATTTCTCTGTCATGTTCCGTTTGCTGACCATAACGCCATGATAGACCCTAGTACAATCGATATTACCGGACGGGTTTTGGAGGCGTTTGGTTCTATCGGTCGTCGTGTTGGGGATCCGATTATCGATAAAGCCGTGGCGTTTATCCGCAGTCAGCAGTTGCCCGATGGGAGCTGGTT
>CAYZMZ010000535.1:0-2163 GCA_964479655.1 uncultured Planctomycetaceae bacterium | reverse complement strand
AAATTCTCCTGCCCGTTTTACCCGACCAATCGCAGATTAAAACGTATGTTTCTCCCGCTAAAATCGCAATAAACGGGTAACAGGGAATCAAAAATCGTTCGATATTATGAGTGCCCGCAATCCAAATAATTATAAATATACAGATATAAATAAGTGTAAATTTGGAAAAGCGGGATAATCGGTTCAAAAACAGTAAACTGATTCCAGCCAAGGGAATAAACAAGGGCGATAGTTCAAAAGATCGGAAAAAGAATTGAGTTAAAATGTTTGCGGCGGCTTGTATTGATCTGCATTCAGAAGTATGAACAGAATGCCAGGCTTGTATTGATTCGGGAGAAAATCCGATGACCGCCGTTTTTCCTCCAATCCAACTTAAAAGCGGATAAACGGGGTTTCCGAATAACATCGCGTTTTTCAAATACCAAATTCCTCCGGTAAGCAAAGAAATCAGCATAAATATTAATACAGACTCAATAACGCTAAATATAACGCGTCCTTCGTTTTCTCCTGAATGATTATCTTCGGAATAACTGTAATACGATTCAATCAGAACAATAATTGCCGCCGGTAATCCGACGAAAACAACGGCGGTATATTTAATTGCCGCCGCCATTCCAACGGTAATTCCCGCCAGAATCCAGAGGCCCGTTTTTAATTCCGGCTTTTCTCTTGCCAGCATTAAGCTATATCCCGCCGCAAAAGTATAGAAAGCCAGAACGAAATCAATCAACCCCAATTGAGCGTTGTGAACAATCAACGGCAAAGACAGATATACAAGCGCGGCAATAATCCCGCTTTTATTGGATTCCATAAAACGGGTTCCCGCCGACCAGAGTAATAACCCCGTCAACGGTAAAAACAAAGCTAACAGCGTTTTTCCAACCAACGCCCCCAAAAACCAATTTCCGGTCAGCGTCATGGCGGCTAAAGTCAGACTTTCCGCCCCCAACGGCATGTTCGCGTAGGCGTTATGGGGCAAAGCCTGAATTTGCCCTGCCAAATAAAACTCCTTGACTGCCTGAAGATGATATTCGCGCACGTCAAACTCCCATGGCGGCAGCATCGCAGCAAGCAGAGTAAGCAAAACAAAACCCGCCGCAATTATCAGCCATCGTACCGGCGTTTTTTCTGACGACAGGATTTTTTCTGACGTCGAGATTAATTTCTTGGGTAAATATAAAGCTTCATAGAGTATTTTCCCTCCGAAAATCGTCGTTGCTAGCAGCAACGCAGTCCAGAAAACCGCCGGATTGAGTAATTGTAATAATCCCATCAAGGCGGTAAAAGCAGATACAATTGCGGCTCCGACAGCACAAGAAAAACAGAATCGTTCGACTGAATGTAGCTCTTTCCACGCGGCTGACGGCAGTAAGAACTCCGTTGTTGACCGTCCCAGGACGTAAATCCAAGCCGATTCCAGTAAAACGAACAATAAAATCGTCAGTCGATTCAGGGGGATAGCCGATTCTTCCCACTGCTCAAAAAACGCGAGAGTGGGGGGATTATAATCTGAATTTGACAGAAATAGCCCGTTTATCAACCAGTCCGGCGATAGAATCAAACTGATAATAAACTGCCATCGACTTCCCGCTTGGGGAATTTGCGGAATTTCACTGTTTAAAAACAGACCTCCGTATATCCCCAAAATTACCAAAGCGATCAACGATAGAATTTTTGTTTTGTTCATTAAACTGATTCTAATTGAATTGTTTAAAGTTCCGTTATATCGTCATAGTATAACGGATTGTTTGGCAAACAAAAGCCCCGGATTTATGTCTTCTAAAGAAAAACTTGCGATTTTTATCGAAAAATAGAAAAACTTGGAATCAATTCTACCTACAGCCGAACCAATCGGACTATTCGGTATATCCAGTTTGTACGGACATAAAAAAGATAATTTGCGATTTTATAAATCAATTATCCGATGAATATTTTGTTGTAATAAATGATTGTTATTTAGCAGGGCGCAGGGATTCGCCGCCCGAAAAAAGTTGTAAAAAGTTGTACTAAAACTGCTTGATTTTTCCATCGACGCCGTTTTTATTTTGCCCAATTATTTGGGTTTACCCCCCCTATTTTACAGATTAGGGCGAAAACAAATCGGCTGAAATTGGATGGAGCAAACGGAAACATTCAAGTAGAATCAGTACATTTTCCATTTTG
>CAYZMZ010000534.1:0-2179 GCA_964479655.1 uncultured Planctomycetaceae bacterium | reverse complement strand
TATAACAGCAATATCGATAAATCCGCTGTGTCGGTCAGCACTTCGTCAACAAAGCCCTCTTCAATCGACGACCTGTCGATTTGGGACTTCCTGAATCTGTCTTCAGACCGACAGGTAATCGATATGAAAAACCTGAATTTATAGTAACATTGTAACGTTATTTTTTTACTGCAATCACTTGAAATTTTCCGGCTTGTATTATCGTAAAACAGCCGTTTCGTTTCCGCCTTAATCCGTCAAACCGGGAGTTTTTATTCCTGCGATGGCGAAAACAAAACGGTGCCGGAGAAAAAATCAAGTGGTTATAGTATAAAGCGTTATTATGCCTCATTAATCACGGATACAAGTTTATTCATTCCCAAAACTTCTTCAAATCAGCAACGCCGTTGTTGCTGATTCGTATTTTTATTTCTTTAATTTAATCCTGCCTTATATTATGAAAAAAACTCTGTTTCTGTTCGCTGTAATGGCGATGGTCTGCTCCACCGTTTTGGCAGACGTAAAACTTCCCAAAACTTTTTCGGATAACGCTGTCTTGCAGCAAAACAAGGTAGTAAACGTTTTCGGCTGGGCAGAACCCGGCGAAAAAGTTACCGTTGATTTTAACGGTCAGAAAGTCGAAACAACGGCTTGCGAAGCCGGAAAATGGCTGGTTCAATTACAGCCCATGAAAACGCTCAACGAGGGCAAAGACCTGATCGTTTCAGGCAAAAATTCTATTACTCTTAAAAACGTTGTTGTTGGAGAAGTCTGGGTTTGCTCCGGTCAGTCCAACATGGAATTTGTACTCCGCAGTCAAGTGGGGCCGGCGGAAGAACAAACCGGCGATTTCAGTTTCGTTCGCTATCTGCGAGACCCGCACGTAACCAACGCTCAGCCGCAGGAAGATTTAGCCGCCGGTCAGTGGACCGAATGCAAAGGCGGTCAGCAAGGTAATATTACCGCCGTTGGATTCCACTTTGCCGTCCGACTTCATCAGGAATTAAACTGCCCAGTCGGAATTATCGACTGCAACTGGGGCGGATCGCGCATTGAATCCTGGATGCCCGAAGAAACCAAAGACCAATTACCGGCTGATACGTTAAAGACGATCTCGCAAAACATGGGAGCGAAGGGCAATTTTGCCGGAATGTACAACGCCAAACTCGCCCCGTGGACGAAATATACCATCGACGGAGCACTTTGGTATCAAGGCTGTTCCAACGGGGGAGAGGGAGATACCTATTTTGAAAAACAAAAGGCGATGATTCAAGCCTGGCGGAAGGCGTGGGGATACGATTTCCCCTTCTACTGGGTTCAACTAGCCAATTTCACCGCCCCGTCTGATAATCCCAACGATCGAACCGGCTGGGCTCCTCTGCGAGACGCGCAAACCAAATGCCTCGAAGTTCCTCAAACCGGACAGGCGGTTATTATCGACATCGGCATGGAAAAAGACATCCATCCCAAGAATAAGTTTACCGTTGGTAATCGACTCGCTGCCTGGGCTTTGGTAAAAGATTTTGGAAAGCAGATCGTTTACGCCTCTCCGCTGGTAAAATCCGCTAAATGCGAAAACGGAAAAATTACCGTTACGTTCGACAACGTCGGCGGCGGCTTGGTGGCGGGAAATCAAGACGATCGCGTCTTTTCCGTTGTTGACCAGCCGTTAAAGCGATTTGCCGTCGCCGGAGCCGATAAAAAATTCGTCTGGGCAACCGCAAAAATTACCGGTAAAGATACCGTAGAAATTACCTGCGACGAAATTACCGAACCGAAATTCGTCCGTTACGCCTGGCAGCAAAACCCCTCTGGCTGCAATCTATACAATGCCGAGGGATTCCCCGCAACACCGTTTAGTGTTGAACTGTAATACGCGATTCATTTGATATTTTCCCGGCTTATAATTTTATAAACCGGGATTTTTCTTCCGCTTATATCTAACCTCCAATCTCGTTTAGGGATTCCGTACGGAGTACGGTTGGTTTTGTATACGTCTTAACTGCGTCGGTAGCCGTAAATTTGAGAAAATAACGGGAAGACACGAAAGCACGAAGGATCACGAAGAGAAATTACAAAGTTGCTTTTGAATACCGCTTGACCACAACGCCGTAGATGTTCTATGGAGTACGGGGGCTTGCTCCCGTTCCCCAACCGCGTAGCGGTTGAATGTTCATAGCCGTGCGTGAAACACACGGAA
>CAYZMZ010000533.1:0-2181 GCA_964479655.1 uncultured Planctomycetaceae bacterium | reverse complement strand
GTAACGAGGCGGTATTATCTACGCGCAGAGTCCCGATATTGACATACACCCCGCCGGTAAAGGTATTCCTACCGGATAAGGTAAGCCGGTTATTGTTAAGTCCATTCTCGTCGAATTGGACTACCAACTTGATGTTTTCGGTTAGAGCACCCGAATAATTTACCGTATTTGATGGAGAGGTTAGATCAAATGTAATTACAGACTGCGTTTCACTGGAATTGGTGTATGCGGTATTCCATGGACCATCATTACCAATAGTAATAGAACTGCCGTTCAAATCAGTTTGGGCAAAAGCTAACGAAGCGATATTTAACAAGGCAATAGCCAACAACGAAATACAGGGAATGGTTCGCATGGTTTTGATATATTTCAAATAATTAATTATGTTGTGATTTTAATCAATTTAACCGGTAAACCAATCAAAATCACAAATAAAGTGAGATGATAACGATAGCACATACACCCTCGCACAATGCCATCTCCATTGTATTATAACCGATAAACGCGGGTTTGTCAATGAAAAAATGAGAAAAAATTTAAAAAAATGGTAAAAGTCAACGATATTTTACATAAATCACCATAAAAAACGGAGTATAAAGGGAATAAATCCTCTATACTCCGTAAAATATCAAGATACAAATCGAATAATATCCGATAAAACGGAATTATTCTCTCGATCCCTTGTCTTCAAACATGGAATCGGCATCGAAATCATTGACGTATTCTTCCTTCACGTCGATGTCGTCTTCGTCCTTGTCGCCTCCATCAGTCGGCTTGGCTTCTGGAGCACCAAACAGACTATCCAGCTTGGCGGCAATATCTTCCGAACTGAGCGAGGACGCCGACGGCGAAGCCGGACTTTCCTGCGTTGCGGAATCTGACGTTACATCGTCCATAAGCGAATAATGCTCATTTGAAACCAGTTGCGGACGACGCTGCATCTCTTCCAACGCCTCTTTACTGATTCCAAATTCCGATTCCTGATACAGCTTGAAACCGGTTCCAGCCGGAATCATGTGTCCCAAAATCACGTTTTCCTTCAAGCCGACTAAATTATCGGTCTTGCCGGCCAAAGCCGCTTCGGTAAGCACTTTAGTCGTTTCCTGGAAAGACGCGCTGGACAGGAAGCTGAAGCTTTGTACAGCCGCCTTGGTAATTCCCAACAGCTGGGTTTTACTGCGTGCAGGTGTCGGCTTGACATAGGTTGCGATTTTCTTGCCCGCCATTTCCAACGCGTCGTTTTCGCGTTCAAACTTGGTTTTGGGAACTAAATCGCCCGTCTGGAAGGAACTGTCGCCCGGATCGCTGACCTTGACGCTGTTTTGCAACTTGTCGTTGGCCGCCTTGAAGTCGAACTTATCCATAATCGCGCCTTCCAACAAACCGGTATCGCCGCCGTCTTCAACCAATACTTTACGCAGCATTTGCGAAACGATAACTTCGATATGCTTATCGTTAATATTGACCTTTTGTGAACGATATACCTTTTGAACTTCATCAACCAGGTACCGCTGTACAGCTTCTTCGTCCAAAATCTTTAATATATCGTGCGGATTTTGCGGGCCGTCTACCAACGCATCGCCGGCAATAACTCGGTCGCCGGTACGAACACGCAAGTGCTTGCCGGGGGAAATCAAATGAGAGGACGTTAAGCCTTCGACGTCTTCGGAGGTAATAATCGCCTCTCGTTTTCCGCCTCGCTTACCCTTACCTTTCAACTCGATAACACCGGCTATATCGGCAATAACCGCCGGGTCTTTGGGCTTACGAGCCTCAAAGATTTCGGTAACTCGGGGCAGACCACCGGTAATATCCTGCGTTCCCGACATTTTCGGCGGCGTTTTCGCCAAAATCGTTCCAGCAGAAATTAAATCACCGTCGTTTACTTCCAAGTACGCCTTATCGGGCATGGGATACATGTCCAACGTTGTACCGGCTTCGTTTTCGATGGTAATTTGCGGGTGATGATCGCCGCGGTGCTCCAAAATAACATGTCGTTCGGTTCCTGCCAGGTCTTTTTCACGACGGAACGTTTCACCTTCGACAATATCTTCAAAATGAACACGTCCGGGAACCCCTGAAATAATAGGAATATTGTGCGGATCCCATTGGCAAATAACTTTACCGACCGTAACCTCTTGACCGTCTTCTACCATCAGGAACGAACCGGAAGGAATCGAA
>CAYZMZ010000532.1:0-2184 GCA_964479655.1 uncultured Planctomycetaceae bacterium | reverse complement strand
AACAGCGGCGTTTGATACAGGCACTTTATTGATTGAAATTGATGATACGGACAATGATTTAATCACTGCAAATGCGTTTACCTTTACAGACAATTCTGTTATTTCTTTCCTTGCGGTAAACGGCTATGAATTGAGCGACAATACATCTGATATTACCTTTCTGACCAGTACAACGGCGTTACCGGAGATGGATTGGAACTCATTATTAGACCCGACATCGGCTCGTTTTTGGAATATAACAACTAATGGTAATTCGTTGGTGGCGTCTTTTAGCGCTGGTGCGGTGCCTGAACCGGCAAGCTGGCTGTTGCTAATTTTAGGTGGCGCGGGTCTACTTGGATTACGTAGCTGGAAGAAGCGGTAACCGACGATTCCTATCCGAATGAATTTGGGGATAGCTATTTGTACAGCCCCTGGACTGAAAGTTCGGGGTTACAGTGATTCTTTTGCTAAAAATTGCCGCGAATCGAAATTATACACTTATTTTTCTATTTTAAATGTATCTGATTTAAAAAGACCTATTGCTATGTTTCGGTCTTTTTTCTGAAATTGGTCTGGACAAAATCGATAAAACTCGGTATATATTACATATCAGGAGTAATTTGATTTTAACTTGAATTGCAGTCGATATTTATGAGTTTAGCCGATAGCCGTGTTTCTACCGAAAATTCGTCCGTTCGTCCGTCGGGGCATATAATTCGCAGCGCGCTTTTGCCGCTTTCGATTATTGCTGCCGTGGCGACGTTGCTGGCTCCGCTGCCGACGTTTGTGATGGACTATTTACTGTCCTTGAATCTGGCGTTGTCGGTTTTGATGCTTTCAACGGTTTTATTTATTAAAACGCCCATCGAATTTAGCGTCTTTCCGACGGTTTTGCTGGCCACGACCCTTTATAGATTGGTGCTGAATATTGCAACCACGCGTTTGATTCTAACCAACGCTCCGCAAGACGGTCCGTTGGCGGCCGGACAGGTAATCAACGCCTTTAGCAACTTTGTAACCGGTAATAATTTGATTGTCGGGGTCGTAATATTCATGATTTTGGTTTTAATCCAGTTTTTGGTGATAACCAAAGGAGCGTCGAGAATCAGCGAGGTCGCCGCCCGATTTACTCTGGATAGCTTGCCGGGCAAGCAGTCTGCAATCGATGCCGACTTAAATGCGGGGATAATTTCGTCTCAGGAAGCACAGAATCGTCGGCAGGACTTGGTACGGCAGTCGGATTTCTTCGGCGCGATGGACGGAGCCAGTAAATTCGTGCGGGGAGATGCGATAGCTGGTTTGTGTATTACCGGCGTTAATATTATCGGCGGACTGGCAATCGGAATTTCTTCCGGTATGGCTCCTGCAAAAGCGGTGGACGTATTTACCCGTTTAACTATTGGAGATGGACTGGTCGGGCAGTTGCCGGCGTTGCTGATTTCCTTGGCGGCTGCGATGCTTATGACCCGCAGTTCCGAAAAAACCGAGTTGCCGGAGCAGGTATCTCAGCAGATTTTTTCTCATTCAGGCGCGTTGTTTACTACCGGCTTGTTTTTGCTGCTGCTTACGCTTACCAATCTGCCGACCGTTCCGCTGTTATGTTTGGGAATCGGCTGTATTGGATTGGCTTGGATTGTTCATAAAAACGAGGAACAATCCCAACGTCAGACATCGGACAGCAAGCTCCAACAGCAGAAAACCGCGCAGGAGAGCAGCGCGGAAAATTTGCTGACGGTAGACCCGCTGGAAATTCAACTGGGCAGAAATTTAGCATCGTTGGGAGCCGACGAACTATTGCCTTTGATTCGGAATTTACGTCGTCAATTTGCCAAACAATGGGGAATACTGCTGCCTAAAATCAGTATAACGGATAGTAATCCTGAATTAGACGATAATTCCTATCAGGTTAACTTGTTTGGATTGCCGTTGGCGGTTAATATGCTTCGTCCGCAAATGATTTTTGCCGTCGATACAGGTTCCGGGTACGATAAACTCAACGGATTATTTACCTTGGAGGCGGAAACGAAAAATCCCGGATACTGGATTTCCGTCGATAAAATCGAATCGGCGCGCGATTGCGGCTACGAAATCCGCCGTCCGGTCGAGGTAATCGCCAATCATTTAGAGGCTCTCTGCCGACTTCACGCCGCCGAGTTACTGACTCGCGATTCGACTAAAGCTCTGATAGATCAGTTACGAAAA
>CAYZMZ010000531.1:0-2201 GCA_964479655.1 uncultured Planctomycetaceae bacterium | reverse complement strand
ATCAGAAAACCCTTTCTGAATCCCAGCATACGCTTTTGGCTCCCAGTATGAGTTCGCTGGTAATTATTAATCACGTAAAAGACGGCGTTGAACTGGCTCATAAATGGCATTTACCGCAGCAGGTTATCGATTTTATTCAACAGCATCACGGAACGACTTTGGTAAAATATTTCTTTAACAAGGCTGTTGAGGAAGAAAAGCGAAAGCGGGAAGAATTGGAAAAAGACAAGAAAAGTTCAGAATCCAGTTCGGAAAACAGAAATAAAAACAACGATGTTTTGGACGACAGCCCCTATCGCTATCCCGGTCCGAAACCGCAAACCAAAGAGATTGCTATTGTTATGCTTTCCGACTGCGTTGAAAGTGCCTGTCGAACGCTGGTAGAACCTACTCCCAAACGGGTGGAAGAATTGGTAAAATCCATTATAAACGATAAATTACAAGACGGTCAGTTTGACGAAACCGGCTTAACGTTCAACGAACTCAGAGCGATTCAAGAAAGCATGGTAAAATCATTGATGTCGATTTATCACGCCAGAATTCGTTATCCGTCCAGTAAAAACTAATATACAAGTTAGCTCTATTATTTATATGTATAATATAACAGTAACCAATAAACAAACGGATTTTTCGGTAAACGTTTCCGGAATCCAGCAAGCGGTAGAAGCGGCTTTTGTTATTAACGATATTCCCAACGCGGTGTTAGATGTCGCGGTTGTAACTCCCGAAGAAATGCAGCGGCTTAACGTGCGGTATTTAGGGCATGATTATCCCGCCGACGTACTGAGTTTTTTGTTGGAAGAAACGGGCGTATCGCTTGAAGGACAAGTTATTGTTTGCCCGGCGGTTGCCAATCAATGGTCGCAAAAATACGGTTGGGGGCAGGAAAGCGAGTTAATTTTATACGCCGTTCACGGTACGCTTCATATAATCGGTTTTGACGATTTAACTCCGGAAGACGAATTGGAGATGCGTGCGGCGGAAAAACAGGTACTTGCCCGATTTAATCTCAGTCCGCCTTGGGAAATAATTTCGTAATCCGCCTGAACCGTTGGATTGGGGGATAGT
Source organism: uncultured Planctomycetaceae bacterium (assembly GCA_964479655.1). Classification (GTDB taxonomy): domain Bacteria; phylum Planctomycetota; class Planctomycetia; order Pirellulales; family Thermoguttaceae; genus RUG11551. Next base: position 1,133 of record CAYZMZ010000531.1, on the reverse strand, counting down.
TGAATTTCCTGACAGTTGGATTAGGGGACTGATTGCCCTGCCCCGACTGACAAACCACCCGTTGGATTTCCCGATAGCCTGACTTATAAGCCAGACCGGTCGCCCGTTTGACTGATAAGCCAGACCGTTGGATTTCCGGACTGCCGAATTGTCAGAAGGTCATACTGTCAGATAACCTTCCGTATAAGATAATCATAAATACCTCAATGAAAGTAAATATAATATGTCAAAAATTCAAACCGCGATAATAGCTGTTGCTGATAGCCGATTTCCTTCAGAGCCGGAATTGATCGAATATCTTTCCGAAAAATGCTCTGTTAAAGATTTCGATAATTTGCAGTCGGAAGATACCAAATTTACTTTTCGGGACGGAACATCGACCTATGCGATTACTCTGATCGAAGGACCGATGCCGTGGTCGAGCATTCAAACTCCGTGCGCGTTGGCATGGTATTGGCCTGAGGCGGCTTTGGAATTTCAAACTCATACCAATCATATTGTCGTCGGCGTTTTGGATGACGAAATAGACCAAATAGATCGCAGCTTGAAACTGACCGAACTGGTTGCCGCTGTCTGCTCCAATCCGGGAATAAAACCGATTGGCGTTTTATGGACCGGCGGTCTGGCGGATAGCAAGGGGGCAGCGGGGTCTGTTCATCGTCCTGAAGACTTTATCGCGCATTCGCAGGGAATTTCACGCGATGCGTTACCGCTGGAATTATGGATTTCTTTCCTGCCGGAAGGTTCTAAAGATTCCGCTTTTGTGATGGCGACGCGCGGTTTGGACGGTTTTGGTATGAAAGACCTGGAAGCCTGCGGCAAGGGCAAAGACCCTCAATGGGTGTACCATCGTCTGTTTAATTTCGCGCATTATTGCCTTATTCACCCCACCGAGGTTAAGGACGGACAGACTATTGGTATGTCCAACGACGAAAAAATCGATATTACCGCCGGCGTATCTCGATTCGACTCGAATAAAGATATTCTGCTGTTAGACTTTGAAACCGTCGAGAAAAATCGTGAGGCGGAAGCCGAACGAAACGCCGCTTCCGGACAGGGTTCAGCTACTGGTCCGGGTTCAGCTACAGAACAGAGTTCAGCTACAGAACAGAGTTCTGCTTCTGGTCAGAATT
>CAYZMZ010000530.1:0-2202 GCA_964479655.1 uncultured Planctomycetaceae bacterium | reverse complement strand
AGGCGGAAAAAAGAACCGGCTGGACGCGAAATTGATTTAATAGAAGTGCCCTTTAATCCTGTTCGCCTTGTAACGTCAATAAAACGAAATTTATCGGATTTTCGGCGGAGAAACCAGCAATTTGACAGCCGATTCCAATTCTTTAGTCTGGGCGTTACGATTGACTATTTTGCCGTCTTTATCTACTAAAATAATAGTCGGCAGATTAATAATTCCCATCGCGTTGGCCAGCGGACCGTCTGGCCCTTTTCCATTGATTTGCCAGGAAAATTTGCTATCCATGTTATTCGCTTCCATGTAGCGGAGCAGTTCGTCGTTGTTATTATCGAGATTGACCCCAATAATCTGAATATCTTTTCCGTATTTGGCTTTAATCTTTTTTAACGCCGCTAAATCGGAATCGGCGGTTGAAGAATCGGTTCGCCAATAATAAACCAAAACGTTGTAGCTTTTGAATTTGCTTAAGTCGAGTTGCTTATTATTTGAGGTTACTCCAACCAAATTCATGGTTTTACCGATACAGTCAAGTCTAAACAACGCTCCTTTGGACTTGGGAGCCTGCGGCGTATCAGGGAAATTACTTACAATTTGCTGATAATACTTCATTGCATCGGCTTCGTTGCCCGAAATTTCGCGTGCAGACGCCAGTTGGAATAACGCCTCGGCGCAGTCGGGACTGGTCGGATAATCGGCTATAAACTGCTCCAATCCCTTAAACCAGTTGACCTGAATTTCCGCCCAGTTGGCGTTGGGAGCAGACATACCCAGGTAATAGTTTGCCATCAATTCGCGGAAGGTAAAATAAGCCGCCAGATTTACATCGTTTTCGTCTTTGAATTTTAACGCAAATTTGGACAATATGGCCGTTCCTTCAGGTAATTCGCCCATCTGCGCCCCCATGCTCAAGCCATCAGCCAGCTGACGATACCACACGTTTCGGTCTTCGCCGGTTGCGTTCTGAGCCATTTTTTCTACAATGCCCGCTCGCTGTTTATGAAGGTTGATTCTTAACGCCTTGTCGGTCGTTTGAGAAAGTTGCGTATCCAATTTTTCTATCGCGGAAATCCATTCCTGTTGTTTGTCGGCGGAAGCGGAACTGGTATTGGTTGTCGACGCAGCTCCTCCCGGCTGGAAAATAGAGGCAATCGCCTGTTCGCCGCCCGACTGTACAACGGGGCAAAACAGGGCTTTCCAAACCGTTCCGACTTGAACAAATGTTCCGTTAGAAATCTGAAATTCTTTTTCGTCCAAACGGGCAAAAGAGGAAACGTTTTCAAAAACCGTTATTCCTTCGCCGGAATCGGAGGGAATCGCGCTGGGCTTATCGCCGTTAAATTGGAGAAATTCCGCTTTGGCGTCGATTTTTTTGCTTTGAACCTGCGCATCGAACTTTTCGCCCGCTTTGCCAAGCAGGTCGGACAATTGCTTTTTCTGCGCGTCCGTTAAATCCAGATTATCGATTTCGTCCTGCGAAATCAAAACCGCCTGAAAACGGGATTTATCTCCGCTTTTTACGGCATTAAAAACTTCAAACGCACATTCTTCAGCGGACAGCTGCTTCCAGGATTCTATGCGCTGGTCTTCGTTTTTATCCAATCCCCAACGAGAACCGCCCATATTAAACCAGCGGCATTCATCTATTTTATTGTTGTTGTCGGTATCAATATCGCGATAAACTTCGACACCGTCTTTGAAATATCGCCATTGATCGATGGATTTATCGTTGTTGGTATCGACGAACATACGGAGGGTTTGTCCGTTTTTATCCAATAATTTCCAGCCAAAAATTTTACCGGAAAGCTGTTCCAAACGGCATTGAGCGGCATCGGCTTCTGCTGGTTGCGCGTAATCGACCGACCCTATTTGAGAGGGTTTGAAACTCAGAGCCTGCTCTATTGACGGCCCTTGTGCCTGAACCAAGGCGGAGCCTGCAATCAAAATGGAGGCTGATATTAGCAGTAAATTGGTGATTTTCTTCATGTGTGGGAATCCTCTATGTTAAAGTTTTACCATAAATATTTGAGTAAATTCTAACGTTTTTTGATTTGCGACTGAACTATTTGTTAAATTTAGCGCAATCGTACCTGAAAAAACGGAAGGTTTGAATAATATACTGATTCCACTTGACTTTTCCCGGTTTATTTTTTCATAAACCAGTCGTTTCATTTCGCCCTGATCGGCAAAACAAGGATTTAGCTCAAC
>CAYZMZ010000529.1:0-2209 GCA_964479655.1 uncultured Planctomycetaceae bacterium | reverse complement strand
CGCCATATCTTCCAATTCTTCCTGAACGCGTTCTTTTTGCTTTTCCCATCTTTTACCGCCCAATTTAGCCAACGCAGGCGCAACCTTGGTTCCACCGATATACTTTTGTATTAGTCCGATTCGGGAAATAGGTACAAATAAAACCATGTCATCGGCAAATTCGAGTTTAAGATTTTCCTCGACCATGCCTTGATGCTCTAATACTTCTATACCGGCGCATCGCGCGACGCCGTGCGCTAAATGTACAACGTAATCCCCGATATTTAATTCGGAAAAACTATCGATTGCTTTACTCAATCGGCGATTGGAAACCGTACGTTTTATAGTCGCTCGTAAAAACAGCGCATCGGCTGAAAGAATCGTTTGGCGAATACCGTCTTTTCGGGAAGAAAACAACAATCGGAATCCGCCTGAAATAATTCCTACGTGAAACAGTAATCGACCTTCGACACTGGTTTGAGTTTCGGCTAACAAGTCGGATAATCGTTGAACTTCCGTCTCGGTTGAACAAAACAGGTGTATTTCCTGTCCTTGAGCCGCAGAATCGAATTGCTGTAAAATCCGATTCATTTCTCCGCTGAACTGCTCGACGGTTTCCGTTCCAAAATGCCAGCAGTAATCCAGCGGCATGGCAGTAAAAGCCCCCATTTGAATCATCGGAAACTTGAACAGAGAATTGGCAATTTCTGCGGTTTGCCAGTACATTTCGGCGATTTCTACCGATGGCGGAGCTTCAGCCAGAGGATCTAATTTCCCCGATTTTCCGAAAGACTTTTCCATCTGTCTCCAATGCGAAAGCATGCTCTGCTGCGAATTGAGATATTTTCGCGCGTTGTTTTCGCAATCTACCGGTTCTATATAAATAACGAGGGTATTGTCCGGTAGATGATCTGAAAATTTATCTAGCTGGACAGATTTAATCAGTTCGATGTCGTTAGAACCGGATACAGTAATATCAATCTGGGTCAGTTTTTCCAAACTTCTCTGACTGCTAATTTCAAAGGTACGGATAGAATCGATAAGATCATCCCAAAATTCGATTCGGATGGGGTTATCGGCATCCAGAGGAAAGACGTCTACAATTCCGCCGCGAACGGAAAATTCTCCCGGCTGAGATACAATCGGAGTACGATGAAATCCTTCCGCCGAATCCCGCGCCAGAATATCGACCAGTTTATTCAGTTCAAACGTATCGTTAATTTTCAGATGGATTGTTTTGCTTTCCAAAACCTGCTTGGGCGGCGTTTTTAACAACAAACTCTGAAGCGTCGCCACGATAAACGGAGAAGGACACCCGACCGCAAGATTATCCAGCTGTTTAAGAGCTTTCAAACGAAGACCGTACGCCTCGCTGGATTCTGCTGTATTGGGATTCAGCGGATCGCAAATTGAAAGACGCAACGGAGTTACCGGATACCCTGATATTTCCGAAAAAGTCGATAAATCCATACAAAAATTATCCGCCTGGGTATCGTCAGGACAGACAACCAGAATTGGAACGGATTCCGCCTGACCGGACGAAGTCGAGGCATGGAGTTTACGGCTGAGCGCATTACCTTTTTTAGCTGTCTTATTTGTGTTAATAAAATTCAATAACGATCCCACAATAGCGGCGTCAACAGGAATGTTTGTTCCGTCTATCGAAACAGACTTTTTTTGTTGTAAAGTTTGAACCGTCTCCGTAAAGTCGGTAGACTTGGCAATTTCATCAAATAAACGAAATGGGGTATTTGTACCGGTTAGCAAATTTGTACTCCGTAAAACAGCGTAATTTTTTACGACTTTACCAGTCGAAGGGTATGCGTATCGATTTATTGTGGTACAATGTCGATAGGTATATAACCAATTATTTTTATGTAATTGTAATCCATTCAATCCTATTGGTCAATCCCTATTTATTTAAAAATCAGAGTATTTTTATGAAACGGTCGTTTACTTTGTCGCGAAAATTAAATTTTGTGTTGTGTTTAGCTGGATTGTTGTTGATTTGCTCTCAATGTCAGGCTCAACGAGGGTTTTGGGGGAATCGTCAGCGCGGTAACAGCGGCGGCGGGGCAACGATGGTCGAACCCGTGGGAGCAGGCGGCTATCAACTGATTCTCAATCCGACTTTTGCGCCCTTGCCGGGAGAAGTTTTCAATCAGCAAACGATTCTCAAAACGCTTACAGCAGACGAAATGAAAACGCTCTACTCTCCGCCAGAAACTGA
>CAYZMZ010000528.1:616-2234 GCA_964479655.1 uncultured Planctomycetaceae bacterium | reverse complement strand
TGCGGAGATTTTCGACCTCGGCGGCGGTCTTTGCGATTGCCAAATCTGATTGCAGTTGCTGCTTAATTTGTTCCATTGAATACTCCTTATTTAACTGAATAATTTGTGTGTATTTATACTACGACTGCTTGATTTTTTACTATCGTGTCAGTATAATTCGTCTGACAGATTATACTACGACTACAGGAAAAATCAAGTAGTCATATTATAAAATCCCCCCCTTAATATATATTCTAAAAGTAGTATAATATCAGAATTGTTAGTTGGGTTTTTTATTTTTTCACCCTCTGAATATCATTCACAAAATTATTATGGCTTTACAAGTTTACGTTAACGGACAGTATTTCGATAAAGATAAAGCAGTTGTCAGTGTGTTCGATCACGGCCTACTTTACGGCGACGGTGTTTTTGAAGGACTCCGCTCCTACAAGGGCAAAGTCTTCAAATTAGCCGAGCATATTAAGCGGCTTTACGAATCCGCTGCCTCCATTTGGATTGATATTCCCATGACCGAGGAAGCAATGTGCAAGGCAACCAACGATACCTTGGCCTTGAATAAAATCCAGGACGGCTACATTCGTATCGTCGTAACCCGCGGCGGAGGTACACTTGGTTTAGACCCGCGTAAATGCTCAAATCCGAGCATTGTAATTATTACGGATCATATTACCATGTATCCCGATTCCACTTATCAAAACGGTTTGGAAATGGTTACCGCCGCTACTATCAGAAACCATCCTTCCATGCTCAGCCCCCGCGTAAAGTCGCTCAATTATTTGAACAATATTATGGCGAAAATCGAGGGGATTCAAGCTGGTTGCGATGAAGCGTTGCTGTTAAATCAAAAAGGTGAAGTGGCTGAATGTACCGGTGATAATATATTCATCGTTAAAGACGGCGTTTTGATTACCCCTCCTTTGGTAGCCGGTATTTTAGGCGGAATTACCCGCGCAACGGTAATCGATTTGGCAAAGCAGGCTGGAATTACCGTTAAGGAAGAACCATTTACCCGGCACGACGTTTTCGTTGCCGACGAATGTTTCCTGACCGGTTCCGCTGCCGAAATCATCCCGGTTGTTAAACTGGACAGCCGTACTATCGGAACCGGCAAGCCTGGAGTTATGACGCAAAAATTAATCGCTCAGTTTAAGGCTTTTGTGAATGAATAGACCTCACCTTTGTATCGAGGTCATTCCGGAATCACAAATAACGCCGATGCTTAACGAAGAAATATGTCAGCATTTGTTTGACTGCTTCGCGTGGCGTCAGCGAGCGATGGACAATACCCGCACCTGGTACGGACAGGCACCGGATTGTACAATTATCGGTCGAATAGACGGCGCTTTGGTTGCTCATACCGCCGTTGTTAAACGTCGATATTTAACTCAATCCATGTGTCCTGGGGGATTGTTTCCAACGGATAGCCATACTATTAATTCCGCCCTGGTCGGAGCGGGTATTCAAGGCGTTTCTGTTCAGCAACGGTATCGACGCCATAAATACGGTATAGAAATTCTTACCGCCGCGATGGAACAGGCGAAGTTAGTTCCCTACCGTATTGCCATACTTCATGCTCCAGATTATTTAGACGCCTTTTACGGGCGTTTAGGCTGGAAAT
>CAYZMZ010000528.1:0-606 GCA_964479655.1 uncultured Planctomycetaceae bacterium | reverse complement strand
GAAATGGAATACAGATATCGCCTATATTTTGGACGTTAATAACAAACCCGCTAAAACGCAGCCGGGAAATAGATGTATGACCGTTGACTTAATTTAAGGGATTTTTTATGAACCGTAACGACAATAACGATCAACCGTACGACCCGTTTGAACTGCCGCCTGGATACAATGCGGAAACCTCAGGAACCCGTCTGGCAGAATTAATGCGTCAGGAGGAAGAAGAGCGATCCCGCGCCTCGAAAACTTCCTGGTTAAGCAGAAATCCCGAATGGGCTAACGTTTTTATTTTGGTTATTGCTATTGTTGGAGCGGGAATATGCCTTTATGTTCCGCAATTTTTGCATTTTTCTACGGGCAACGATTATCCGACTGTTGGATTTCCCAGCCCGCCGTTTCAAATTGAGCCGTTAAGTGATAATCCAGACCTAACGGCGTTTACTTCTTTTCAGTTGGTAAACAAAGTTACCTTGGTCAATATTTGGGGACCTTGGTGTCCTCCCTGTCGGCGGGAATTACCGCATATAAACAAAATTCGTCAGCAATTTGAAAAAACGCCTGATTTCCAGTTTGTCAGTGTCGCGTTTCCTCAAAACCTGATTTTGAATA
>CAYZMZ010000527.1:1955-2241 GCA_964479655.1 uncultured Planctomycetaceae bacterium | reverse complement strand
CTGTTCCAAAACTACCAGAACAAAAGCCTGAACGTGAACAGAGCTATAGTTCTGTTTTAAAAGGATCAAAAGCTGTTTTTGTATTAATCGCTGTTCCTGATATTCCTGTCGAGGCGGTATTTCGTCGGAATATTTTTCGATTGCGCCCTTGTTTTGACGAGAAAGAGCTTTATCCAATTCCTCCTGCTCTAAATACACAACAGATACTTTTTTGTTCCGTTGATATAAATGCGCAACTTTTGTATAGACAATTTGCCGGAGCCAATTTCTGAATTTCGACCCTTCA
>CAYZMZ010000527.1:0-1945 GCA_964479655.1 uncultured Planctomycetaceae bacterium | reverse complement strand
TCAATTTTGCGAAAACGGGAAATCGACTTCGCCAACGAAAACAGAACCTCTTGGAATAAATCGTCCTGGTCTTTGGATTCAACATTATATATTTTCCGAAACCAGTAATATATCAGCGGTTTATACAGAAGCATAAATCGTTCCCACGCTCCGGTTTCGTTACGACAGCATTTTTCCAAAAGCGTGGACGAGGTCGGTAAATCGTTGTTGTAATTTGTCATGATTTTTCTATTTGACTATTTCAATGATACTAATTTATTTCTTGTCTTTTTCCGGTTCGGCGGGAACATTGATACAAATACGTACTCCGACATAGCCGCCCTCCGGTTCTCGATTCTCTGGATTTTCAGCATTTCGGAAGAAACTGAAATTTTGGAAACGGAATTTGAAAGGAGGGGAAGACGTGAATTCAAAGTTTTCAAAGGGAAACGGATAAACACCACGAATAACTTGTTTTCCGCCTGAAGAGGGAGTTTGCGGATCTGTAACGGGGGCGGTTCCAAGGTCTTCTGTATAGCCATCCAGACACCATTCGCCCACGTAGCCAAACATATCATCAAGTCCCCACGCATTGGGCTTAAGGTTATCAGGGCGGCGATATCTTCCTACTTGCAAGATTTGCTGAGCGTTGAGTTGAGCGTCCCAAACGTTGCTATAATACGGTACTTGCCAAACACCTAACGGATCTGTTGTCCCAGCTAAACAGGCGTATTCCCATTGAGCCTCTGTGGGAAGAGAAACGGGAGCATTTATCTGGCGCGATAGTTTTTGACAGAATGCTTGACTTTCTTGCAAGTTTACGCCTACGATAGGAAGCTTTATATACCTAGAAGGGACTGTTTCTCCAAGCATATTTTTTTGTGGTTGAAGCTTAGGATTGTCATAGTCCGGAAGCATTATATTTTGCCACATTTCAACCGATACTTCCGTTTCCAGCATCCAAAAACCGTGAGTTAAAGTTACCAAATGAGGTGAACTGTTTTTGGATGATTCCGTCCAGTTTTGTAACTCTGCTAAAAGCCAGTCTTTGTTATCTTGTTGCCGTTCCTGATTATTGCTAGAATTGTTTTTTAATAACTTTTCAGGCGTATACTTCGAATCAATCATGTTGTAATCCGCAGCAATTTTCAGCAATTGTTCGTAAGTCATCTGTTTGTCAAGATGGGGGACTTTCGCTCCCATGGTAAAAGTTCCCGGCGGACACCAACGAAAATTATAATCAATTCCGTTGACTTTCAAAACCAGCAAGTCCCCCGCTTTTTTACCCGGCTGAAGAGCTTTGAATGATAAATCTTGATTCTCTTGCTTTACTTCCTGTTTCTCCTTATCCTCCAGCTTTTTCGGGTCCTCTTGATTCGATTTCTCCTCTGTTTTATCTACTTTATTTGTACCCTCTGTTTTGTCTGTTTGAGTTGTCGATATTTTGCGATGGTCGGATTCCGGCTTTGTTCGCATCGGATTCCAAAAGAATATCGTCGAAACGAAAGCGGCGATAAAAATCAAGCCGACAATAACCGGTACGAAAATCGGGAGAGCGGGTTTTTCAAGCGCGTGGATCAATTCTGCCATGGATTGAAAACGCCGTGACGGTTCTTTCGCGGTCATTTTATCCAAAATAGGCTGTAATTTTTTTACAGATGCGTTGCTGGAGAAATCCGCCAGAGCGGGAAAAGGCTCGAACGCCTGCGCAGCCAGTTTTTCAGGCACGGTTGTATATTTATCGTCCGCAAAGGGCGCGTGTCCGGTCAGCAGAAAATAAAAAACGCCGCCTAGAGAGTAAATGTCCGTTCGTTGATCGACAAGTCCCAATTGACTGATTTGTTCAGGAGCCATGTAGTCAGGCGACCCCGCCAGAACCTTGACCTGACCGGTTTCGGTGGTCTCGTTTTCCTGAATTTGCATCAAGCCCAAGTCTAACACTTTAACGAGGTTATCGTCGGTAATC
>CAYZMZ010000526.1:0-2257 GCA_964479655.1 uncultured Planctomycetaceae bacterium | reverse complement strand
AACAGTCGATATGGTGGCTCAATCCGGGAACGGAATACTGAGTACAGAATCTCGTCCGCATAGCGATTGGCTAGGCGAAACGTGGTATCGGGACGTTAAAATCGTTCTGGAACAGGCGAAAAAGCACAATATGAAGGTAATCATTTTCGATGATTATTGGTGGCCCAGTCAGATGATGGGCGGACGCGTTCCCGCCGAATACGGTTCCAAATGCCTCAAGGCGCAGGCGTTTAATCCCGCCGATACAATTCCGTTTGATCAACCGAATTTAATTGCCGTTGTTGCGGGGCGGGTTGTTGAGCAGGATAAAATCGATTCGGCTTCGCTGACGTTAATCGATAAATCCTGGCAAGCTCCTGCCGGCGAAAACTGGCGTGTGATGGTATTTTGGTGGGAATTTAACGGAACCAAAGGCTTTCAACACCGATATGTTTCGGTAGACGGTATGGATAAAAAGGCCGTTGAATGGTTTATCAACGCAGTTTATCAGCCTCATTACGACCGGTTTAAGGACGATTTTACCAAAAATATTGTCGGCTTCTTTTTTGACGAACCCGAAACGCAAGGCGATTGGGGATCCGATCTGAAAGATTATATCCAACAACGCGGGTTGGATCTGAAAACGCTGTTGGTTGGCTACAAGTTCAAATTAGCGGGCGAGATTCAGAATACCGCGTACTATAATTATTTAGACTGCCGTGCTGAATCCTGGGGACGAACCATGTACGGGGGAATGAGTCAATGGTGCCGGCAGCACAACGTTTATTCCAGCGGGCATTTTATGGAACATCACTTTTATTCTCCAACGCTGTGCGCGGGAAACGTGATGCAGCTTGGAAAGTATACCGATGTACCCGGTATAGATTTAGTATGTCGGCAGCTGTATCCCGGCAATCGTGATGGAAGTTTGTATCAAATGCCGAAAATCAGTTCGTCGCTTGCTCACGTTTATAATCGGCATAACGGTTTGAATTGGTGCGAAACGTTTGGCGCGTACGGTCAGGATATAACGTACCCTCAAATGAAATGGCTATGCGATTGGCATCAAGTTCGCGGCTGTCCTTTTTTGATTACCCATTCTTTTAATCCGCGTGCGCCTTACGACCGGGATTGTCCGCCGTATTTTTACAACGGAGGTGAAGAACCCCGGTATCCGCTGTATCACGTTTGGGCGAATTACAATAACCGAATTGCGTCTGTACTTGCCGGAGGAACGCATATCGCGCCGATTGCTCTGGTTATGCCGGGACAAAGTTTACATTGTGGTAAAACCGTCCGTCCTGAAAATATGACCTCTACTTTGCAGGACGCGCAGATGGACTGCGATTGGATTCTTTATGACGCGCTTGAAGCCGCTGAAATTGTAGATGTCAATCCGTTCAGACCGGAATCGAAACGTCCTGCCCTTCATCTGGCGAAAGAGTATTACGAAATTTTGATTCTGCCGGCGGCGGAAATCGTTCCGTATGAAGTATTGCAGAAAGCCAAACAATTTCTCGATAAGGGAGGTATTGTAATCGGGTACGCTGTTAAGCCGTCTCAATCCGCGACGCTGGGAAAAACCGCGCAGGATATTCAAAATTTAACCAACGCGATTTTCAATCAGAATAATTCCAACGCGGTCTTTTTTGAAAACGTTCCGTCGCTTGCTCAAATTAACGAAACGCTGGATAAACTGGGCGTTCTTCCCGACGTTAAAGTAGTTGATACAACTGGATACGATATTCAAACGTATCGTTGCCGTCATGGTAACGCCGACGTCTATTTTATCTGCAATATGGATACAAAAAATCCGGTCAGGCAGTTAAATCTGTCGATTGCCGGAAACGGTCGGTTAGAGGCGTGGGACGCGATGCAAAATACGATTACCCGTCCCGATTACAAGCCGGCAGAAGGGGGGCGTGTTGCGGTCAAGCTGGAATTGGAACCGTCTGAAAGTATTATACTGATGTTCCCGCACGATAATCGTACCGATGTTATTGAACCGCCCCAACGTTTAACGGCGTCTGATCTGAAAGCGGGATCGGTAGTCGCGCTTGAAAATTGGACGGAACAAGTCAACCGTATTCAAGACGAAGCGCCTGAAGCTAACGAACTGGATACGGCATTCAGAAAAGCGTCCTGGATTTGGCGGGCGGCGGATAATCAGGCGCCCTGCGAAATATGGTTTAAGACCAGCGTTAATCTGCCGGTCAACGCCAAAGTAAAGTCTGCGAACTTTGTTATGACCTGTGATAACGCCTTCGATCTGTTTGTC
>CAYZMZ010000525.1:0-2275 GCA_964479655.1 uncultured Planctomycetaceae bacterium | reverse complement strand
TTTGTGTTGTTTGTTTCCGTGGGCTTCGCACACGGCTATGAACATTCAACCGCTATGCGGTTGGGGGCAACGCGGTATTCTAAATCGGCAATATTACCCCCTCGCTATTTTTTCACCTACCACCGCTATTGTTTTAATCGGAATAATTTAACGATTGAATCCAATAAAGAACGAGGAATGCCGTCGCTGGACGCATTTCTAATCGCCTCATACGGCGAATGAAGCAGTTTATTAAGTAATCGCTCAAACGATTGCTCAATCGCCTGCTGGTCTTCTTCGGTTAAATGAGGACGTTTATTAAACAAGCGTTTTAATTCGGATTCCATGATAGATTCCCAGTTATCATGCAATTTTGTTAAAATGGGTGTACTTTGCCGATGCGTGAAATCTTGAATAAATTTCTCCGTTTCCTGTTCAACAATAGCATACGCTTTGGGAAGTTGTTTCTGACGCGTTGCCCGGTTCCGCTGACAGGTTTTTTCCAAATCGTCAATTGAATACAGATATACTTCAGGAAAATTCCCTATTTGCGGGTCAAAATTCCGCGGAACGCCTAAATCCAGAATAAACAGCGGACGGCGGGATCGTTTTTGATGGATTACCTTAAACTGTTCACGCTGAACAATTGCTTCGCTTCCTCCGGCTGCCGAAACGGTTAAATCAGCGGATTTTAATTCCGATTCCAGTTCAGACCACGGAACGGCAATCCCGCCTTTTCTCTCCGCCAGCTGCTGCGCTTTTTCCAACGTTCTGTTAATAATCGAAATATTTCCAACCCCTTCTTCTATCAAATAGGCGAGCGTTTCTTCGGCTATTTCTCCGGCTCCGATTACCAAAATCTTTTTATCGGAAAAGGTTTCAAAAATATTCTTCGCGAAATCCTGAACGGCAATCGAGGCGATACTGGTTCTATGGCGATGAATTTCCGTTTCGGTATCAATTCGTCTGGCGATTTTTACCGCCGTTTGAAACGCCTGATTCAAAATCGGTCCGGAGCAATGATTTTCCATTGAAAACTCATGCGCACGCCGAACTTGAGAAATAATTTGTACATCTCCCAACGCCATTGATTCCAGCGACGACGCTACGTTAAATAAATGCTGCAACGCCTGACGATTATCGTATTGAAAACACGTTTGGAGAATCAGATTCAAGTCTACCTTTTTATATTCTGACCAAAAAGCCGCAATCTGATTGGAATCAATCGAATCCTCCGCTTCGCAAGCGGTATACAATTCTACCCGATTACATGTAGAAACGCAAACCAGTTCCAATTCAGGAAAATTTGATTTAAATGAAGTCAAAAAATCCGTCATTTGCTGCGCGTTAAACGATAATTGCTGACGTATTTCTACTCCCGCTTCTACGTGTGTACATCCGATTACATGAACGTTCATTTACGCATCTCCTGAATCGGCTCCGCGTTCACCTCGGTCTTGACCGGTTCTTTATTTTCCCGCAAATGCCCCGTCGGAGAAAAATAGGCGGTTGTTAAAGTTAAACTCAGCAGCAGGAATAAAAAAATGGTTCTTCGGGCTGTTGCTTTCGCCTCGCTAAAAGCGCCGAAAACAGAGGATCGAATTACGGTCCATAATATCCATAGAAATATAATTGTCGATCCCAAAATCGTGGGATCAAACAGATATTCCGCCATACTGGAGGGCGTTTTTCGCGCATGCAGTAAAATCACGCCGGAAAAAATACCCGGAGCCATGGCAACCAGCGCCCAAATCAAAGACGCGCGATTGGTTCTGGCAAGCCATTCTAAAGACGGTAATTTCATACTGCCCGGATCCAGCTTTTGCTTTAATCGCCGATCTTGAATCAGATACAATAATCCGATAATTAAGCCTACCACCAAAGAGACGAAAAAGGTGATCTGGGATATTCCATGAATTATCCCCCACGCCTGCATAACAGGCAGACGCGAAAACGGCTCTCCGCTGGCAAACAGTCCTCCTGACCCGATCAGAATTACCGATACAATCAAAATCATAACCGGAAATACCGTATAGTTATTTCGTTTCAACGAGGCGAGATATACAATCGATAACAGCCAGGACGCACTCAAAAGACTTCCCTGACTGCTGGAAAGCGGCGTTATTCCCTGCTCAAAATTGACCCGAAAACTCAGGTATATTGTTTGAGCGATTAGTCCCGCCATGGTAAATCCAACCGTAATTAAAAACAACGACCAGCCGGATAATCTCAGCGACGCGGTAGAATCGTCTGATTCGTCGGTACATTTCCATCGACGATACAATTCTGTAGCTAT
>CAYZMZ010000524.1:0-2283 GCA_964479655.1 uncultured Planctomycetaceae bacterium | reverse complement strand
TATCCGACGGAAGGATGGTCGATTGTTTATCATAAACCTGATCGAGAATTTTTTTGTACTTACCGCGATTATTAATTTCCTGACCAATCCAGTTAAACTGACTGACCAATTCCGAATCCGCCTTTTCATTTTGGTACGGTTTTAATAACGTGCATAACGATAAAACCTTGCCATCGATTATCGGCTGAATTTCTGCGGCGGAAGCATATTTCAATTTATTGATAGAAGACAAAACTTGCAGACGAATATATCGACCGGTATGAGCGGAAGCAAAACGGATTTCAATCGCCTTGCCCGGCTGAGGATTGAACTGTTTTATTTCGCCCTTCCAAATCGGCTGACCGATAGATTGGGGGTTATCATAAACATAAACCTCGATCTCGTTAAAAGTACCGTTTTCTCCATCTTTTCTTGGTGTGTACGCAATTCCCTGGATCGAAAACGCGCCTTTGAGGTCTAATTCAATCCAATGCGGCATCGGAGAAATCGTACCGACAAATTCCGTATGCCAAATAGTAGCAGTATCGCCGTCTACGGCAAGCGGAGCACTATAATCCGGTGATTGATTATCAGCGGTTACGGAAACCGTATCGGGAAGCGTTTTGGTTTGAGCAGGCAAAAGCGGTGAAAATAAACACACAGCCATAACAGCGTTGAGCAAGTGATACAATTTGTAGTTCATGATACTTCTGTTGTGTTTCTGGAGGAAGGAATTGGCTTGAATTGAAACGTTCATTCCAAACCAAATAAAAATAAAACGTGCGGGCTTGACTGACGAATAAAGTCAAATGTCTGGCGCATTAATTCTCTTATTCCCATATTTTATAATTATACTTGAATGAGAGATTACTGTCAACCCCCAAATAAATATCATTTTGCGACTAATTCTAATTATTAGGTCCCACTAAAAAACGAACCATCGGCTCCAAAGGAAATTGTTGAACCAGCTGATTGACCTCGGAAAGCGTTATACTTTCAATAATCGACATTTCTTCATCCAAGGTTAAATACTGCTTTCGCTGAATCCAATCTCCCGCCACGGCAAACATACGGGCAAAGACTTTTTCCTCATGGACAACCATCCGGGCAAGCTCGCGATGTAAACATAAATCCAGTTCCTGCCGAGTAAATCCGTTTTTCATAATATCAGCATAGATATTTGAAACGATCTCCATGCATTGCGCTTCGTCTTCCGGCGCGCAGGCAAAAGAGGCGGTATAAGCCGCGACTTGAGAATAATCCGTATAGCTGAATTGCGCCGTATCTACCAGACCGGGATCAGATAATTCCCAATAAAATCGGCTCCCCGATTCTTCCCCGATTAATGCGGCGATAATTTTAGCGATGTAATAATTTCGTCCTTGCGGAATCGGGGCGGTTCCCCAATCGAGAATATACTGTTCGGATGCCGTCGCTTCGACAATTCGCCGCTTTTCTTCACCCGGAACAAAGGCTTGAGGCTGATGGTCTACCTGCCAGGATTCCCATTGACCGCAAAATCGCTCTGCCAAACGAACCAAATAATCAAAATCTACCTTTCCCGCCGCACATAAAACGATATTATTAGGGGCATACTGACGCTGAAAATAATTTTTCATGATTTCAACCGTCATGCGAGTTAAACTTTCAACTGACCCGATAATAGGATTTCCCAGCGGATGTCCGTTGAAAAACGCCTTGCGCGATTGCTCGTCGGCATCATACGGAGGCTGATCCTGATACATTTTTAATTCTTCCAGCACCACGTTTCGTTCCGAATTGAAATCGGATTCCCGCAACGCAGGACGGAGCATATCGGTCCATAAATCCAAAATCGGTTCTAAATATTCCGGCAAGAAAGACGCGTAGAAAATCGTTGAATCTTCTCCCGTACAGGCGTTAAAAGACGCGCCTAAATCGTCAAAGCCCCGATTTACATCGTCTACACACCGGCGGGACGTACCCTTAAAAAGCATGTGTTCCAGAAAATGACTGACCCCCGATTCAAAAGGTCGTTCGTCTCGACTGCCCGTTTGAACGAAAAATCCCTGCGAAATACTGTAGGCATTGGGATTTATTTCTGCCAGAATCGTTAGTCCGTTGGATAAGGTATGCGTTTTAAACTGGGTCATTATATGTAAAATATTTCAGTAATATTAGTAAATCAAAGTTGAGCAAAACAGGGATTCGTCTAAAAATCCAGCGGGTGAAAAAACCCGACGGGCTTGAGTATATTCCGCCCTGTTGCTGTCGAATAATCATAACACATATTTTCAATATATGCAATTACCACCGACAAGAGAA
>CAYZMZ010000523.1:0-2286 GCA_964479655.1 uncultured Planctomycetaceae bacterium | reverse complement strand
GGTTTTTTGAGCCGCCGGAGCCGGTTTGGGTTGCACCGGCTTTTGAGCCGCCGGAGCCGGTTTGGGTTGCACCGGCTTTTGAGCCGCCGGGGCTGGTTTGGGTTGCACAGGCTTTTGAACTGCCGGAGCCGGTTTGGGAGTATCTTCAGAAGGAGCGAGTCCGAGTTCTTCTTCTATAGATGAAACGGAAACCTCAGGAGTTGATTTAACAGCAGGTTCAGGCTTGGACGTCGGTTTCGGCTGGGAAACAGGGGCGTCGTCAATTACCAAGCTCAGCTCGTCTTCTACGGGATCGGGAGTATCGGGAATCGTTTCGATAATACCATTTGACTGTCGTCTGGTTAGATATTCCTTTTCAATAAGCAGATCGGCGACTTTTTCCGCAGCTAAAGGTTTGCCTTTGGCGGTAGCCTGACGTGCTTGAGCAAGTAATTGAGATATAACGTTATCTTCTACGAGGCCTTTGCCGGCCAGAACGTCCAAAAATTGTTCTGCTGTTTTCATCGTTGTTGGTTATTCTTCACTGGTCACGGTTAATTTGAGTTTATTTACTCCCACGGCATTTCCGGCATCGACGGCGCGAACCACGTATTCGTAATCCGCTTCGTTATCTGCCATGATTAGCAAACTGCCCGGCGCACTGGCCCGGTCAGAACGTTTTTCTTTTAATTTGGCTATTAAATCCTGATAGCTGGGAGCTTCTACGCTTTCAACCCAAATAGAATTATCGCGTTCTATTTTAACAATTATATAATCGTCATCGTTTTCTACGTCTTGAACGGTTTGCTGCGCCGACTCTTCGGAGGAATCAGGGGCTGGAATTTCCAGCGATTTCTGGATTGAGTACGAGGCGGTTACCATAAAGAAAATCAAAAGCAAAAAGGTTACGTCTACCATCGGGGTCATGTCCATTTCGGGCTCTTCCCGTTTACGACCGGTGACTTTAACGGTTGTTTCTGATTCGTTTTCTATTTGCATGTTCGACTTACGGCTGGAATGAAGTCGAAATTTATACTGACATTTTGGACACTGAATTGTTTGTTCAGCTTTTATGTCGTCTGATTCCCAAACGTTTTGACATTGAGGACATTTGAATTTTTTCATGATCTTTATTTTCCTATGTTTTCAACGCCCAAAAATAATTCTACCCCGTCGACTTTTCCGACTGCCGTAGAAAGCCGTTTGAGGTCTTTGGCCTTAATCGTTTTAGCTCCCAAAATCATAACTTGAGTCTTACCGGTCAGTTTCTCTTGCTCGATACATTCGGGAATTCGTACCGACTGAAGCTCGCCGTCGGCAATTTCTTCTCCGTTGGGTAAAACGACCAGACAATCCTTGTTGGGACCCTGATCTTTGGCTTTGATAACAATACTTAATTTTGCACTGATACCCTGACCAAAGCGGGCTTCCGGCAACGCAACTCCAATAGAAGAACTTTGAGTTGAACACACAATAAAAAATATCAACAGCAGGAACGTAATATCGATCATGGGCGTTATGTCCATTTCGGTATCATCTCGCACCGGACGCGGTTTAAGAATCGCTTCGTTGTCGATTAGTTCTTCCTCTGGAGGATTGGTTAGATTGTCTGCCATGAGCGATTATTTCTCCTTGGTCAAAGAGTCCTTGAACGTTTCCATGAATCGGGTCATACCGGAAGAAACCAAGTCTTCCATTTTGCGAATACGAATGTTGATTCCAGCCAAAGAAATAATTAACGGAATGGCAATCGTTAAACCGCAGGCCGTTGTAACCAAAGCGAAGGAAATATCGTTGGCTAACGCGGACGGGTCTGGCGCGCTGTCTGCTCCCGACGCCGCTAATTTGGCGAAGGCCGACATCATGCCTAAAACCGTTCCGAACAAACCAACCATAGGAGAGGATTTTACGACCGTATTAATCCAGCTGATACGAAATTCCAAATCCGTTAAAACATCGCGCTGAAAACGATCTACCAGCAAGCCTTTCACTTTGGCAAAACCCAGCTTGCGGTTATCTATTGCCAGCAGGCATAGCTGCGCCATGGCCTTGGGATTGGATTCGCAAATTTCCGCCGCTTTGTCAAACTCGCCTTTATCCAGAGGTTCGTCCAATTCGTCTAAAAACTCGTTTTGTTCGGCCTCGGTTCGAAATCGGGTTTGTGCCACCCGGCGCCAAACCAAAATTACGCAGTAAGCTCCCCATAGAGCTAACAATCCCAACGCCCCATACGTTAAATTACCGACAATTTCTAATACTTGATTCATATCCGTTGTAATGTTAAAGAAAAATAAATTTGTAATGTCT
>CAYZMZ010000522.1:274-2314 GCA_964479655.1 uncultured Planctomycetaceae bacterium | reverse complement strand
CGGCTTCGATCAATCAAACCGGCGGCACGGTTACCGTCGACGGTTCTTTGGGCTTAGGGCATTACCCCAACGCCAAGGGAGTTTATACAATCTCCAACGGCACGCTCAATGTACTCAATTATGATTCAGCGAACGGTCAGTCGGGACTCTGGCTGGCTGTAGACGGGAACGGTGAAATCAGTCAATCGGGCGGAACGATCAACGCAGGACGCATTAACCTCAACGCGCGCGATAACAACAACACCGGAACGCTCAACCTCACCGGAGGTAAGTTAAATATCGGAACGGGCGGCATTATGGCAACAGAGGCAGGGTCAGGACGCTACGTCATTAATTTGGGCGGCGGAACGATCAGTTCGCTTGAGGGCACCAGTTGGAGTTCTGGTTTGAACGCAACTTTAACGGGAACCAACGGTAACACGGTTTTTGCTCCTCTTGAAGGACAATCGATTACTTGGAACGGCACCTTGTCGGGGAACGGTGGATTGGTGGTCAACGGAAATGGAACCCTAAAATTAACCCAATCCTCTAATTCCTATGCAGGCGGAACGACCGTAACAGCCGGCGAACTTCAGCTCAGCGGAACGAATACCGGTTCCAGTGTAGTAGGAACCGGGACTGTTACCATTGAATCGGGAGCCAAAGTTACCGCTTCGTCAGCCAACGTCTTTGGGGCTGGCGATGCAGCCAATATTCCTGACGTGGTTATCAACGGCGGAACGCTAACCCCCTATCAGTACTTACACCTAACGAATTTAACCTTGACAGACGGGGCAACTGTTGCCTATCAGGGAGCAGACACAGAAGGAATGGGGCTGGATTTTTCCAATCGTAACGGCACAATTACTTCTACAGGCGCAACGTCCATCGCTTCCCGAATACGGAACGGCTCAACGTTGACATTTGACGTTGAAAGCGGAACACTTTCCTTAACAGAATCGGTAAACACCACCACCGGAAATAGCGTTGTTAAAACCGGAGCAGGGTCGTTATCTACAAGTAGTTGGTTAAATACGAACGTTACTATTCAGGAAGGGGACATCACCATTACCGGTGATTTTGGCAAGGGAAAACGTTTTAACGGAATCTTAACTGTTGAAGCTGGGGCGAAGTTAATTTGCGCAACGCACGATTCTCTCGGATATGGCAGCAGCACCACAAACATCTACCTAAACGGGGGTACGCTGGAAAATTCCGTTGGGAATGAAACACTCAACAATACCAATATTTACCTTAAAGGCGGTACGGTTACATCTACCGCAGCGGGCGCGACATTGGATATACTCAACGATGGCGTGAATTTCTATTCCCAAGCGAAAGCAGACGCAACAGCGGAAAATCCAACGATTAACGTGATTGATTCATCTGTTAAACTCCGCAGTAACGGAACGTTTGAAATTGATACCGCAGCAAATTCCGTTTTGAAAATGAACAAAGCAATTATATACGCTTCGGGAGCTGGGTCGATTACCAAAACGGGAGAGGGCGTGTTGGAATTCTCTGCCGCGAATAGCTATACTGGCGGGACGATGATAAACGCCGGAACGCTAAAACTGGTTGGAGACGGTACTATTGGGTCAGGTGCTCTGACGTTAAATGGCAACGCAATACTGGATATTTCCGAAAAAACCGATCCGTTATCGTTGTCTGATTTGACATTAAATTCCGGCAATACGCTTAAGGTTACAATCAACAAAGATGCCGACGGTAATCTAACTTGCCTGGACATGTTGGACTTAACAGGCGTATTTAACGCCGCAGGAACACTTTCTATTTTCCTAACGGGTGAATTGCTTGGTTTGGAAGACTTGGGAAAAGTGGCTGACGTAATAGATTTCGGTTCGTTCAAGGGAACGTTCGATTCCGTTGTTATAGACCCCGATAGTCTCAATAAATTAGGAGGCGATTTCTTCTTTACATACAATGCAGAAATGGGAGAAGTGCAATTGGCTATTCCCGAGCCGTCTACGTGGCTGTTGCTGATCCTAGGCGCAACGGGCTTGCTGTTATTCAGACGCCGTAAATGAGGCGGAGTTTTGA
>CAYZMZ010000522.1:0-249 GCA_964479655.1 uncultured Planctomycetaceae bacterium | reverse complement strand
CTACCTACACAGCGAACTCCAACCCGACGGGTTATTCAGACGCCGTAAATAAGGCGGAGTTTTGAGAGTGTGGGAGTTCCCCCAAGGCCATTAGGTGTTTCCGTACGTTCAATAAAATAACGGGAAGGCACTCACAAGCCCGTAATGAAGGTGCTTGCGTGTGCCTTCCCATAAAATCGACCTATAACGCCGCTAACCAACTTTTCGGCAACCGGCGGTAGCCGAACCGCCTCCCCGGCGCGGGGCTTC
>CAYZMZ010000521.1:0-2314 GCA_964479655.1 uncultured Planctomycetaceae bacterium | reverse complement strand
CGCTGAGCGCGTTACGATCTCGCCCCCATTGAGTGTCCCCGTGGGATTGGTATCCTGTCGCCTTGACGAAAGAACGAAACATGCCGACGGTTACTTCCGAATCGAGCATCCAAAATCCTTGCGTCAGCTTAACTTTATGCTGCGTTTCGTTGCTGGAGCGTCCTTGTTCGGTTTCTGGCGACCCCATCATAAACGATCCCGATGGACACCAGCAGAAGTCGTACTGGATATCGTCTATAGTTTTCGTCATCGTTTCACCCGGCTTGAGTTTTTGAATGATTTCTTCTTTCAACTGAGTGTATTCGTCTTGAGGATACAAAGAAATCGCCATTTGAATTTCCTCAAACGCCTTGACGTTTTCGTTTTCTTTCAGGAATTTTTGCGCTTGAGCAAAATGAACCTGAGCCTGCTTTTGTTCAGTAGGCAGATTTGTGGAATTGAAAACGATCATTGCGATGACCAAAAATATAGCTGCCAGAACACCTAACTCACAACATAACATAGGAGAGGGGAATTGAAATTTATTATTCCCGTCTGTTCCCCGATTAGTTTTTTTGTCTGTACCATTTTTTTGTTTACCTGATATTTTTGATCTGTCAATCCTGCTTTCTCCTTTTTTATTATTGGTAGAAGACCTTGTTGATGCTGCAACTGATTTCGATCCTGTTGATGATCGGTCAAAATTTACCCCCGATAATATGGATGAAGACGCCGTACTGCCGACTCCGTTATTTTCAGGCAATCCCGTGAACGACAGGGATGAGTCTGATCTGCTTTTGTTCAGTTGCGAGGTGCTTGAATTGACCGATTTCGATACGGAGGACTGCTCTAAATTTACACTGGATAAATCCGTTGACGATGCGGCGTTATTTGCGCCTCTATGTTCCGGCGAACCAGAGATTGACTGCGGCTTACTGGACCATGCTTTTTCCGTTTGTGAGGTGCTGGAATTGGATGGTTTGCCTGCTTTGTCGGACGTATCCCCCTTGGGTGTTGGGGTCAGCATTGAAAAGTCAAATGGCTTGGTGTTGTTTTCCGATTCGGAAAGGGAGTCGGTGTCTGTTGAATTTTCGGTCTCCGAATTTTGCTTGTCTATCAACATCCGGTCGTATTGTGCCTTGCGTTGCGGGTCAAGCAGACAATTTCCTGCCTCCGTAATTTCGTTTTTCAATTGAGGAAGGAACTTGGCATACTGTTCTAATTTTTGGGGGTGTTCCGCCAACATATTTATAAGTAACAGTCGGTTTTTAAGGGCTTTGTCGATAATCTTGGTATCAGACTCAAAAATCGAAATACCCAAAAGGGTATAATGATCCGGTTGAGTTTGACCTCCGTTTATCTTCAATATTCTTTCGTATGGAGTTAAATTCTGGTTGTTGTTACTCATTCTTATTTTCCGTAGAACAGTATTGTTTTGTATATATCGTGATATTTACCCCGGTGATTAAAGTACCTGAAAACAGTTATTGTTAAACTATTGTTTATCGTGGTTTCTGTGCAAAGGTACCGTCATGAATCGTTTTCATTCTCACTTATTTGAGAATCTAAATAGTAGTTGAACTTGCCAAGTATCTTAAATAATACGACAATGGTCGGCATCAAGATATAAAGAGCCAGTCCCCAAATTGTTGCCGGAATCAGTACAAAAAGGAAGTACAATACGGCAATAGCTCCCGCGGGGATAATTGTGTTTATTACAGGAATTGCACTTATGGCTATCACACCGAAAAATCCAATAAAAACGATAATATAAACTAAACCGTAAAAAAACCAAACCGACCATTGAAGAATCAGGCTAGAGCTAACGTTTTTGTCAAAGAAGTCGGACGCAATAAATAGATTTCTATTATTTATGGGAGGTTTAGGACCGGGTTTGTTAACTCCTGTACCGGTTGGCTCGATTGGTCCAGCATAGCATGTTGTAAAGGGTTCTACGGGTGGTTCTACGGGTGGTTCTACGGGTGGGACTAAATTTACCAGTTGCGATACAGGCATCCACGTTGCTCGGTCTATGGACGCAGGAGTCTCCTGTGTTATTTTTCCTGATTGATACATTTGCAGTAATCGCTGCGAATTAAACGGACCAAATACTATTTCTGAAATTTTAAGGTAATAGGCCATAATGAATTGTAGGGTTAAAGGAATAAAATGATAATATACGCACTTGCTCAATGTCGATGCAATTTATCGGAACATCATAACAAGAGCGACTACTAAAGCAATACAACACAATACGACAGCCAGGGCAACTCCCAAAAACATGCGATTGTAAAACGTGACAGAATCCAAGTGTTTTTGATACCGTGATTTGTAC
>CAYZMZ010000520.1:0-2316 GCA_964479655.1 uncultured Planctomycetaceae bacterium | reverse complement strand
CCAGATGGTTCGTCGGCTCGTCCAACAGCAATACATCGGGCTGAGAAACCAGAGCTTTGGACAAAAGTACACGGCGTTTTCGTCCGGCGGACAGCGTTGCCGCCTGTTCGTCGCCGTTAAGTTGCATTTGAGTTAAAACCGTATCGACCTTTTGCGTTAGATTCCACGCATTTTTTCTATCCAGTTCCTGCTGAAGCCGATCCAGTAATTTTGCCGCCTTTTCATCTCCAGCAGCCAAACGAACGGAAGTTTGATGATAATCGGACAGCAGTTTTCCGTCCTCTCCTAAACCTTCGGTTACAATATCGTAAACGGAGCCGGAAAAGCCTTGCGGAACTTCCTGCGAAAGCATTTCTATGCGTAAACCTTGCGATTTAACGATTTCCCCCGAATCAGGAGTTAAATTTCCTGCAATCAGATTGAGAAACGTTGTCTTTCCCGCTCCGTTTCGCCCGATTAAAGCCAGCCGCTGCCCCGCTTCTACGTTCAGGTCTGCGTGTTCTATCAACGGCAAGCCGCCCAGAGAGTACGTTAAATCGCGTATTAATAGTTGCATATTTGTTTGGAAGGAATACGATACCAATTCCCCTTTGAGTTTTCTCGGTTTAACATTACCACTGAAGTGCCTTGTTTTTCAAACAAACAAAAAGTCTTTTTGCTGCTCTTTTTGTAAAATTTCAACATTGGCGAGACAAAACTCGAGGTAATCAGTAATATAAAAAGTTCATTGTACCCGATTTTGACTTTTTTTCAATACGGTTAGACAGAAAAACTCGTACTGCGAACCGATTCAAAGAAATATTAAACAAACAGGGCGATTTCTACTATCAATACGTGATTTTTTCCCCAACGCCGTTGGGATTTCCACCACCTAAATCGACTAAAATTCGGGAGTATTGAGACCGCTCCTCTCTGACCTACATTTTATTTTACTCTCTGTCCTCTATCTTATTCTCTGTTTTCTATTTTAATAGACAGAACGGGGAAATACACCTGCCTCAATTCCCCATTCTCCGCCGAATCTGATGGCAAACAGACCGTTTAGATGAATGAACTTCGGTTCATTTCACGCTATAAATAAAAAAGCCGTGTAGATATTATCGGTATCTACACGGCTGGAGATATTATTCTCTAGTATACAAGGCGACTGACCGCCCGTTAATTATTCTTCACAAATAACGCGGAAACCAACGTTATAAACCTTCTGATAGGTCGGGAAAGGCAGTCGAGAACCGTTGCGGCATTGAGCCGGTCGATCAAACCAGCTTCCGCCTCGGACGGACTTTTCATTTTCCAGCTTGCCCGCGTTACGGCCGTCGTTGGCGTTGTACGGATAGGCTTTGTAATCCGATTGCGTCCATTCGGCCACGTTTCCGTTCATATCAAACAGACCCCACGGATTAGCTGTATAACGCGCTACGCCGTTGCTTCCGTGATAACCCGCTCGCATGGTTTTATACAAATCGCCATCCCAACCGGGGAACATTTGATTGTCATCCTGGTCGTCTACTCGCGGCAGGAACGTCTGCCACCAAGCCGGATTGTTTACCGGTTGAGGATTCACACCAGAAACGACAAACAAACGCAGCGAATAGTCTGCAAAGTCGGCCTTGTCAGCAAACTGAACATCGCAGCCGGTTAAACGACCGTTGTCGTTCGTCTTCGACTTGCCCATTCCATTAGACCACCAGAACGGCTGATCGGAACCTGCTTTGGCAGCCCATTCCCATTCGGCTTCTGTCGGTAAACGGAATTTCTTGCCCGTCTTTTCGGACAGCCATTGACAGAATTTAGTCGCTTCCTGCCAGCTGACTCGAATTACCGGCTGATTGTCTAAATTAGCCGGATAACCGCGGGTTGTATGGTCTTTCCATTGTTGATCTATGAAGTTGCTCTTATGGTTCGGGTCATACTGACGGAACATCGCGTTGGTTACTTCCGTCGTTCCCATATAGAATGGTTTTTCGATAGTAACTTCGTTTCGATTGGCTTCAGGACGTTTTTCCGAATTGTCGCCGATAACAAACTTTCCAGACGGAATATAAGCTAGATTCATTTGAACGTCGTTGCCCAAATCAATCGTTTCGGACTTCGGCTGATAGTTGTTGACTACCGCCTTGGAGCCTTGAGGAGCCTTGGTATCGGGCGTAACCCATTCAGCGGGCTTTACCCATTCCGGCTTGGATTGGGGCTTGTAGAAAGCTCCGTGTTCCGGGTTTTCGTCCACGTTGGCGTACAGGGAACGCAACTCCTGCGTTCGCTTTGCCATTCTATCTACGCCCGAAAAATCTCCGTGGCGCGTTGACGAAGCGACTT